>JACDDF010000329.1 GCA_013817135.1 Nitrospirales bacterium | reverse complement strand
CCCGATGATTGCCCATGGGTATCTGGACTTGATGCGGGAATTGGATGTTACCTGCAGTCACAGTCGCCCGAGAGTGAGCAATGATAATCCATTCAGCGAAAGTCAATTTAAAACACAAAAATATCAGTCTGATTACCCGGGCCGATTCGACAGCGTCTCGCATGCGAAACAATGGTGTGCGGGGTACTTCGATTGGTATAACGTTGAGCACCATCATAGTGGCTTGGCGGGTTTTACGCCGGAGCAGGTCTTCACCGGTCGGTACAGAGAGGTGGCCAGGCAGAAGCAACGAGCCCTTGATCAGCGGCATGCGCGCAATCCAGAACGTTTTGTTCGCGGCAAACCAACCGTACGAATGCCGCCTGCAACGGTCGCGATCAACCCGATCGTCAAGAATTCGGAGGATGAGTGCGTCATCGCAGAGAGAGTGAATTTCCCGACACTGGCCGCCGCTGGCTACAGGAAAGAGATGTTATCTTTGAAGTGACTGTCCATAAGAGGTTGACATGTTCCGGCCCGTATTTCAGCAATCGTGATGACGGAGCGGCCTATCCTGTCTATATGCGTTTCCATCAAATCGCAGGCTAAGTCGAAAGTAGTATAGAAGGAAAGATAATGGTCAACGTTGATGAAGTGGAAGATCATTATGAGGTTGTTGCCTATATAAATCCTACTGAGATGGGCAATCCTACCTCGGTCGCCTTTATGGGTACAGAAAATAAAACCCCTGAACAACAAGTGGTAGCTTATGTAGCTCCTGTAACGGGGTTCCAATGTGAATGGGATGAAATTAAAGACCTCTATGCCCAAGGTGTCTCTCCCTCAAAAAAAGCAGATGTTACCCTTAGATTAGAAGGCGGCAAATTACATATAGACTTCACTTCAGATATAGGCGTCAAGCTCTCTAGTATTCTAACAAAACCATCCGAAGAAGATGAGTCTAAGATACTTGGCAAAAAAATGTCATGGAGTGAATTTAAGTCCTATATTTCTAAGATTTCACAATCCCAATATTTTTTTAGAGGGCAAAAGAAACCCTGGAGGCTAAGAACTGCATTTCATCGACGGGGCCGTTATCGTTTAAGTGAATTTACAACTAAGGATGTTCCACAGTTGCATCAAAGGCTCAGTGCTATCACAACCCACTATTTTGACTTATCCAACCCTGACCAGAATGGTTCATTTTTTAATCTTATACAACATCACGGGTATCCCACACCGTTACTGGATTGGACATATTCTCCTTATGTGTCGGCTTTTTTTGCTTTTCGGGATTGGCCAATTGGATATAGTGGCAAAGAAAATAACAGAATTTACATGTTTAATTATGTTGATTGGCAGAAAACTTATCCACAAATTCAACATTTAGATCCAGCTTTCCCACACTTATCAGTAATGGATTTTATCGCAATTGCTAATCCCAGACTTGTTCCGCAACAGGCTGTTACAACTGTAACTAATATTGATGATGTCGAAGCATACGTGCGGGAAAAAGAAGCGGAAGCAGGCAAAGATTATCTTCAAGCGATCGATATTCCGGCTAGGGAGAGAGAGGTTGCAATGAGAGACCTTAGGTTTATGGGTATTACGGCAGGCTCTATGTTTCCCAGTATAGATGGGGTATGCGAGGAAATTAGGGAGCGTAATTTTGATAACTAATATTACAAGCAAGTAGCCAATATGGGTGAATGGGATTAGCCTGTCGGCTTGTTTTGCTTCTTTCCTTAATGTCCGATTTTGGCCGAATGAAGAAGTTCGCAAATCTGTTCCGGAATGTCTCAAGCCAACCCAAAGCGGAAATTGAATCAGGAGTTCCATAGTGAGTTGATCTGGAATAGGGGTCAAGTCTGTTGTTGTTTGTCAAGTTTGTGACAAGTGAGTTGGGGACAACAGCATGCACCCGCCGCGTTTCGCCGTCAACGCTTCCATGTTTTTACCTGCTTCGTTCTTCTTGCTTGTCACAAGTAATGGGGGCAGACTCGACTTCCTGACTGGTTGGAAAAGGAAATGATTGCAGACTCGGTTGGTCCTTGGACCGAGGTTGACGGGGCACGGGGAGGTTTCTCCTTGTATGCCGTGAATACCCACCCGCGTTCCTCAACGCGGCTGCTACGTTTCTTGCCAAAACCGCTTCAGATCGAAAGAGAGTTGCCGGTGGTGTTTGACAGAAAGGAATATAAGGTGATGGCTACGAAGGAGATACAGCACCAGGTATTCATCGACGATAAATTCCCGAAGATCATCGTCGCGGTTGAGTCGTGTGCGCAATTGCGTCGCCAAGGATTTGGCTTCGGAGGAATGGATCGTATGAGCCAGGAACGATCGGCCGGACTTTGGAAATCGACAGAGCTGTGGAATGATTTCGTCGAAAAGGCGGTCTAGGAAACGTTGAAAGGGCTTGTGACCCTCTGATCCTAAAAAGGCTTGAATGGCCAGGATGTTGGCGGAGAAGTTTTGAGTAAAGATTGGCCGTTTACCGGCCATGGCGGGTCTTGAGTTGGGAGAGTGTGAGCGTTTTTCCTTCAGCAAGCTCCTCGATCCCGCGGAGGGCCTCTTCGAGAAGCGTGAGGTGAAGGTGCTCGCGCTCCAGACGGTGGTAATGGTCTAAACGGTTTGCATCGATCAACGCGGCGCAACTTTCCCCATTCTTCGTAATAATTTTTTCTCGTCCCTTTGTATGCACCTCTTCGCAAAGTTCCGTCAATTTTGTTCTCGCGTGAGTCAGAGAAATAATGTCCTTGGATGAGATAGCCACAAGCGTTCCTCCTATTGCAGTAGGATACAATTCCGTACAGAATACTGTCAAATTCCTATTGAAAAAGAGGGCCTGTTGCAAAGGTGGCATTCTCATCTTATCCTCGCTCCTCGTCGTGAATCATCACCAACCCATAATCTTCTCGTCCCTCCATTGAGCTTCGCTTGAGGTCGAGCGTTATGTATGCGACAGACGTTGCGGGATCTGTACGAACACCGGCAAAGGAGCCATTCCGGGCCTATTGAATCTTTCTCGGAAAAAAGCCCGTTTATGCCCTAGAAAAATTCAATGCCAGTAGAGCTGACGGGAATGGACAAAAAAGTCCGTCCAGGCCTATCCTAAGCTTTGCCGAAGGGAAGGCCGCAAATTGCCTGGCCTATCCTGAAAGGTGGATCATTTGTTTTCAACATGCCCCATAGAGAAAGAGCATCTGGCCCCTTGATAGCGTACCCTGAAGGTGTGTGAAATCAGAGGAGGGTTGATCATGAAAAATATTCTATTTAAGGCGGGTTCTACGCTTTTTCATAAAGCCATGGAACAGGCTCGAAAAGCTGGTATGACGTTGAATGATGCCTTTCGGCAGTGGTTGCGAGGGTTTGCGGGGCAAGGAACCGGGGAAGCGAATTATCGAGATCTGATGAAGCGGTTACAGTATGCTCGTCCTGGCCGTCACTTTTCCCGTCAAGACTTGAATGAGCGCTAATTTTTTGTCACCAACCTTTTTAAATTCCCATCCGTTTGAAAAAACTTTGATGATTTCTCGCCTTTATGAATTGGTCCCTCATGTAGGAGTGGTTTTGCTGAACAGTTTTTTGTTGGCATGTTGAGCCTGAGGCGAAACATCTCGCCTTGCCTATGCCCATAGGTTGGGACTCAGATCCTTCGCAAGCTCAGGATGACCAGTCTCACCCTTGACGGGGAAGCTTACAAAAGCATTCCCTACAATCAACTTTTACAAATTACGAGATTTGGGATTGTTGTTTTTCGAGTTGGGCGCTGAGGTCGGCCCATTTGTGGGTGAGACGATCGAGGTCATGGCCCCATTGTTCGCGTTCGTGATGGAGGGAATTCCAGCGGGAGTAGTCTTGGTAGGTGGCCGGGTCGGCGAGTTCTAAGTCCCGAGCTTTGATCTGTTCTTCGAGCTGGGCAATGTCTTTTTCTACTGTGGTGACTTGTTTTTCCAAACGGGCGATGCTTTTTGAGAGGTCTCGTCGAGATGGACCGTCAGGAGGGGCGACGGTTGTCGTGGCTGTCCCATTGGTGGAATGCTCGGTCGTGGGTTTTTCCTTTTGAGGTTTCTCTTTTTTCTTGGATTTTTTCTTGTCGAGTGTGGCTTCCGGCGGAATCTGGTCTTCCAGTTCTTTGGCCCGTTTCCAGCAATAGTATTCATAGTCGCCGATGTAATCGCGGGCTTGTCCGTCGTCTATTTCCACGACGCGTGTAGCCACTCGCATGAGG
>JACDDF010000328.1 GCA_013817135.1 Nitrospirales bacterium | reverse complement strand
AGGCAATTTGCATGATGATGCGGGAAAATTCTCCGGAGGTTCCGGGAATTGGCGCTTGCTCACGAAAGGTATGTGTCGATAGGGAAAAACGCGGAGTCATCAGTCATGATCCATAGGGAATTCTAGAGGATTTTCATTATATGCTTTTCCGCATAAAGGAGCAACGCACGTTCGACAGAAATATGGGTTCGATATTGTAAAAAAATATTCCCAATGATGGACTCGGCTGCGTTGTTGAATGACGAGCCTTCATCTGTGATGGATATCACAGATCCTTGATCCGATCGACGCTGTCTGCACAAGGAATGATTGAGAATAGGCCCAGGAACAAACTGAAATCGAAAAAGTGAAATAACGTGATGAGAGTTAGGCCGTGAAGCCTGCAGTGGCTTCAGAAAGTTGTCCTTCCAGATAGGACTGGATTTGAGTGAGATGAGCGTGAGAAGAGGCTTCAAAGCGAAGGACTAATGCTGGTTGAGTGTTCGAGGCTCGAATCAGACCCCACCCTTCGTCAAAACGGACACGAATGCCATCAATCGTGATGAGCTCACGTATGGGCAATGGGGATGTCTTCAGATTTTGTGTGTTGGCCGCGTGCTTTAACCGGGCTTTCACGATTTCTACCAATGAAAATTTCTGATCATCAGAACAATCTACCCGGATTTCAGGCGTCACCACCGTTTGGGGAATATCCGCCAACAGCGACGACAACGGCTTTTTCCGCTTCACAAGAATTTCGATTAGCCGACAAGAGGCATAAATAGCATCGTCAAACCCATAGTACCGATCGGCAAAGAACAGGTGACCCGACATCTCTCCCGCGAGCAACGCCTTTTCCTCTTTCATCTTGGCCTTAATGATGGAATGTCCGGTCTTCCACATAATACCCCGTCCACCTTGTTTTTGAATATCGTCATACAACACTTGTGAGGCTTTCACCTCTGAAATAATGGCACACCCTGGATTGGCATCCAACACATCCCGAGCAAAAAGAAGTAATAAACGATCACCCCACATAATTTGGCCCTGTTCATCAATGACGCCAATGCGATCAGCATCACCATCGTACCCGATTCCCACATCGGCTCCAATTTCTTTGACCTTCTCAATCAGGTCCTTAAGATTATCTAGCACAGTGGGGTCTGGATGATGGTTGGGGAAATGACCATCCAGATCGCAATACAATCCGGTCACATCGCATCCCAATTGCTCCAAAGCTTCCTTTGCCACCAGAGAAGCCGCCCCATTTCCACAATCAATCACGACCCGAACTCCCTGGCCCCTCAGCAAAGAAAAATGTTCTTGTAAAAATTTAAGATATTCAGGAATGATGGTTTGCGTTAGAACCGTTCCTAGCCCAGATGCGAACTCGCCACTTTCATAAATCTTCTGTAATTTTTGAATATCATCCCCGTACAAGGCTTCCCTGCCTATACACATCTTGAACCCGTTATACTCAGCAGCATTGTGACTGCCGGTAATCATGATGCCCCCGTCAACATCACAGGAAAACAGGGAAAAATACAGCAAGGGGGTCGCACATAAGCCAAGATCCAGTACATTCACCCCTGAGCTGGTCAGGCCGGCAATAAGATGATTTCGAAGTGTTGGTGAGGTTAAGCGGCCATCCCGGCCCACTGTGATACTGCGAACACCGCGTGTTCTAGCCAAGGTCGCATACGCACGGCCGATTCGCTCAACCACATCAGGACCTAAATCGTGTTCAACAATCCCGCGAATATCATATTCTCGAAAAATTCCCATCCGGCTTTCTTTCCCTCCGAATCCTACCCAATCGGTCTCAATCGACCAAAATCGTCCTGAAGTCTGACGATATCATCTTCTCCCAGGTAGGGCCCATTTTGAATTTCAATAATCTCTAAAGGGATCCGCCCGGGATTTTCTAAGCGATGCGGAACTTCCTTGGCTATCCCTGTACTCATGCCAGCCTGCAAATCGTAGACTTCTTCGCCACGAGTCACTCGAGCCGTCCCTGCAATGACCACCCAATGCTCACTGCGTTGATGATGGAGTTGAAGAGAAAGTCGTTTTCCCGGAGCGACTTCAATCCGTTTTACTTTGTAGCCTTTACCCTCTTCCATAACGGTATAGGAACCCCAAGGCCGATGCATCGTTCGATGTTCTAAATGTTCCGGGGCTCCCTGTTGTTTCAACAGATTGACGATGGCTTTGACATCCTGTGCACGATCCTTTGGACAAACCAGGGTGGCATCTGGCGTATCCACCACGACCATATTGTTGAGGCCTATCGTCGCCACGACCCTTCGGTCCGCAAATAGCACGGAGTTGCGGCTTCCCAGATCTATAATATTCCCATTTCGGACATTTCCATCTTTATCCAGGGGGACCACTTCCTCCAAGCTACTCCAACTCCCCACATCCGACCAACCAAAGTCTATTGGTACGACCACGCTTCGAGAAGAATGTTCCATCACCGCATTGTCGATGGAAAGGGATTCAACTTTGGCATACACCTTCCGGAGGTAGGAGGCAAAATCTTCACTTCCCATTCGTCGCTTAATACCAGTCAACAACTTGGATAACGCCGGTTGATGAATAGCTATTTCTGATAATATCTGAGAAGCTTTCCAGACAAAAATCCCGCTATTCCAAAAATAGTTTCCAGATTGACAATAGCGCTTGGCAGTTGTGAAGTTCGGCTTTTCAACAAAGCGGCTAACCGAATAGCCGATAAATTCGCCTTTGGTCCCTACCTTCCGCCGCTTCAAAGGCTGAATATAGCCATAACCTGTCTCCGGACGAGTGGGCTGAATCCCAAACGTCACAAGATGCCCCTCCATCGCCAATTCACTAGCAAATTGTACGGCTCGCATAAACTTCTTGGAGGCCTTCACGACATGATCAGCCGGGACCACCACCATCACCGCTTCAGGATCTTGCTGTATTAATTGTAGGGCGGCCAGAGCGATAGCCGGTGCGGTATTTTTTCCTTCCGGCTCAAGGATTACATTTCCAGCGATGTCATCTTTCCACTGATTGAGTTGGAGCTTGATGGATTCCGCTTGAAAAGCGTTGGTGACAATTGCCATCCGATTCGCCGGAATCTTTTGTAATAAGCGTTCAAAGGTCTGTTGTAGGAGGGTTCCTTCTCCCAATAATCTCAACAATTGCTTGGGAAATCGTTCCCGGCTCAATGGCCAAAACCGGGTACCACTCCCTCCGGCTAAAATCACTCCATAGACATGAGCATTCATAATTTTTTCCTAAGAAGCGTTTCAACTAGTCCAATGACCAGATAGAAGACCATACTCATTTTGGTAATAGGTTATAAACTCACACCTAATATTCTCGGATCTTGGCATTCAAAAATACAATAAATACTTGTGAGGCTACTGAGAACTTTTCACAGCCAAAATTCTATCGATAAATTCCCGAACAGCTCCATCACCTCCATTTTTTTTGCAGACATAATGCACAACCTGACGGACTTGCTCTACACAATCTGCAGGAGCTGCGGCATATCCCACAGCTTTCAAGGCCTCCACGTCATTCACATCATCCCCAATGTAGGCCATTTGCGCAAAAGGAATCCCGTACTTTTCAGACAAATGACCAAGGACCGCCACCTTATCCTTAGCTCCCTGAAAGACTTCGGGAATGCCCAGCTTTTTTCCTCGGCGAGCGACGATTTTGGTATTTTCCATTGTAATGATAGCGGTGATCAACCCTTGGGCCTGTAGGAGTTTAATCCCCATGCCATCACGGGTGTGAAACTTTTTCAATTCTTCTCCTGATTCCCCATAATACATACCGGCATCGGTCAGAACCCCATCGACATCTGTTGCAAACAGTCTCAGGGCTTTTAAAACTTTCTCCGGCTTACTTAACGATCGGGGAGAATCCTTTTTTTTCAGAGACCTTACGGCTTTTGCCCCTTTCGATAAAGAAGCGATTGCTTGGTTTTTTCTCACCGGTTCATGTCTACCTTTCTATTTCACATTTCATATCCAGTTAGCCTGATGATACGCCTAAGCTTAAGGCATGCCTTCCGTTAAGACCACAGGAGGGATAGAATACAAACGCAGCCAAACCTCAAAAACCAATGGTCCCATGATAGTATTATTCTCGTAACCCAGGTTTGCAAAAGCGCCTAAAGAGAAAGATCACCGGTGAAAACTAAAATCCGATCCCTCATGATCCTAGCTCTTTGTTCCAGTCTTTTTGCCTGTTCATCTCCCCAATCTCAGGAAAGACT
>JACDDF010000327.1 GCA_013817135.1 Nitrospirales bacterium | reverse complement strand
GTCCTCATTAATGATTTGGCGGGGCTCGTGAATATTGACCAGGTGACCCTGAAAGATGGCATCGGAATCAATATTGGTGGACAATTGTTGGTAGGGGGAAATCATGTCAATGAGCTGTCGACTAAATCTGACCCCGACAACCCCCCGCTGCATGATGTGACGTTCGTCCGCAGTGACGGGAGTGAGTTTTCAATCTCCGATAAAATTCATGGAGGACAAATCGGCGGATTACTCGCTCTGCGTGATGGGGATATTGTGAAGTTTCAGGACCAAGTCGATCGATTGGCAGCCGTTTTGACTACTGAATTTAATCAACAGCATCAGGCTGGGTATGGGTTGGATGGCACCACGAATAACAATTTCTTTTCCACGTTAACTCCCCAAGCCCCTCTGGCCAATGACCGGAATACGGGAAGCGCCACCGGTAGTTCGGTAACAATTGCAGATCCTACTCTTGCAACGTTTCAGGGGTATGAGGTGCAGTTTTCCGGAGCCTCCTCCTATTCTGTGGTCAATACGGCGACCGGAGCGAGCGTGACGTCCGGTGCGTATATCTCCGGAACACCCCTGAGTTTTGATGGGTTAGATGTCGTGATCAACGGAACGCCGGCTGCGGGGGATGTGTTTTATGTGAATGCTCAAAAAGGCGCGGCCCAGCAATTTGGTGTGGCACTGTCGGATACCGACAAGATTGCGGCTGCTTCTACGGCCGCAGGAATTCCAGGGAACAACACCAATGCATTAGATCTGGTGGCTGTTCATACGAAACGGCAAGTGGATCTTGGGAATGTGACACTCAATGATTACCATACCATTACGATTGGAGATGTCGGGAGTGCCACGCAGAAATCGACACAGGCGCTACATAGTAAACAGCTCGAATTCGATCAAGTGACGGCCTTGCGAGAAAGTGTCTCTGGTGTTTCATTGGATGAGGAGCTGACCAATCTGCTCAGCTTTCAGCGATCATTCGAAGCCTCGGCCCGGATGATTACGGTGGCGGATGAATTGATGCAGACTATGCTGGCCATGGGCCGCTAACCTTCTTGATGAGGCCACCAGCTGGGATAGGTCTCATTGATGACAGATCGAGATCTGTCGGATAAGGACGAACAATCGAATGCGAGTGACTGATCGTCAACAGGTTGATGCCCTGCTAAGGGCGATTCAAAGTATTCAGGGAAATATCGGGGATCGCCATGAGCAAGTTTCTTCAGGGAAGCGGGTAAACCGCCCCTCGGATGATCCTGCGGCATCCGAACGGATCAGTCAGTTTCGAAATGTCCTGCGGACCACTGAACAACGTTTGGCCACCGTGAATGAAGGGGTGGGAAGGCTCAATTTATCCGATAGCGTTCTGGAGACGGCTGGGAATACGGTGCAGCGGGCGAAAGAACTGGCCTTGAATATGGCGAGCGATACCAATACGTCGGTGGAGCGACGGAACGCCGCCCTGGAAGTTCAACAACTTATCTTAGGGTTGACTGGTATTGCCAATACTCAACTTAACGGACGATTTGTGTTTGCGGGACATCAAACGCAAACCGAACCGTTTGTGCCGGGATCAGCAACGGGATCAGCCGGCACCACCAATGGAGGAGGCGCGAATATGGCTGTTTCTGTTGCCACGGTGTCGGCCTTACAACCGGATTCGTATCAAATTCAATTTACCTCTTCAACCCAATTTGATGTCCTGAATTTGACCACGAATCAGACCGTCTCATCAGGCAATACCTATTCATCCGGCGTGCCCTTCTCGTTTGATGGATTGGATACCACCATTACTGACGGAGGCGGGCCACCTGCCACTGGCGATCAATTTTTTGTACGAGTCGGCTATACCTATCAAGGAGATGGAGCGGGGGTCGAGGTGGAAATTGGTGATGGCCGGACCGTGGAAACCAATGTCCCGGGGAACCAGGTCTTTTCCGGGCCTACGGTGGATCTGTTTCAAAATCTTCAGGACTTTCATCAGGCCCTGGTGACGAATAATTCCCAGGGTATTCAAGCCGCCATCGGGCAATTGGATCAATCCCTCTCCCAAGTAACCGATGCCAGGGCTACGATCGGTGCCAGGGTCAATCGTCTGGATACGATCAAGGATGGTTTAGACCTGTTGAGCGTGAATACGCAAACGCTGCGGTCCAATTTTGAGGATGCCGACATCGCTCAAGTGGCTTCGGATTTGGCTACACTACAAAACACGCTTGAAGCTTCGATGAGCACACTGGCGCGTCAATTTCAGACGAGCCTGCTGAATTTTATTAAATAGGGCATGAGCTCAGCCTTTTTCCATTGAATTGAATTCGTTATCCGTGTTGATTAAATAGGTACGAAATCTCTATGCGAATTCTTGTTGTTGATGATGATCCACTCACACTTCATATGGTGGTCTATCGATTGCGTCAATGGGGACATGATGTCATATCCTGTACTGATGGGGATTCCGCGTGGAAGGTGTTGGAACGAGGAAGCGTGCCGAATGTGGCTATTGTGGATTGGATCATGCCGGGGCTCAACGGTCCTGAACTCTGTCAAAAAATCCGTGGGAGAACCGATTGTCCTTATGTATATATTGTGATGTTGACAGGGAGGAAAAACCTTGAGGATCTCATTGCCGGGTTGGATGCTGGAGCTGATGATTATCTGACCAAGCCATTCCTTTTAGAAGAATTGGATGCACGATTACGAGCAGGCAAGCGAATCGTCGATTTGCAAAATGAATTAATTTCGGCTCGAGAGACACTTCGGATTCAGGCGATGCAAGATCCCCTGACCCAAATCCTGAATCACGGCGCCATCGTCGATACCTTACTACGGGAAATTGATCGGGCCCATCGGGAAGAGCAACCCCTGAGTCTCATTCTGGCTGATTTAGATGGGTTTAAGAATGTGAATGATTCCTATGGGCATGTTGCGGGCGATCACGTGCTGGTTGAGGTCGCGAGACGGATGCGGTTTTGCTTGCGGTCATATGATGCCATTGGTCGATATGGCGGAGAGGAATTTCTCATGGTGTTGCCCAATAGTGATGCGGCCCAGGCCGTGCGGCTCGCTGAACGCATTCGAGTAGCGGTTTCGGAGAAACCCTTTCGAGTTCACAATGCTGATTTAACGGTGACGGTCAGTCAGGGGGTCACGACGTGGACCGATCCCTGTCCAATTCCCATTGAACAATTGATACAATCTGCAGACGGTGTCCTCTATTTAGTCAAAAATAGCGGTCGAAATGGCGTGGAATTTGCGCAATTTCATAGGCATGCGGACCATACCTTTTCGCGCCTCACGATTTCGCCAACTTCATTGAAACACTAAATATGGCCTCCATTCTTGTGATTAATGATGATTCGGTCCAACTCCATCTCCTTGCGAGTTGGCTTGAGAAGGATTACTTTGCGGTCAATCGCTTTGTCTGTTCTGAAGCGGCCTGGCTGTGGCTCCAAGAGGGAAATGTGCCGGATGCCATTGTACTTGATCTTCATATGCCGGGAATTAGCGGTTGGCGATTTTGCGAATTATTGCATTCTTTCTTTGGGTCCACACAGGCAGTGCCCCCTGTTCTGGCGGTTTCCGCCACGTATACCGGAATTGATGCTCAAGATATTTTGAAAGATTTAGGGGCTTCGGCATTTCTTGCCCTCCCGACGGATCCTCAACGCTTTCGTCAGCAGGTTCGCCAGTTGGTGGAAAGTCCTCCTAGTCCCCAGCGTCCACATGTCTGGATAGTTTCGACCCATAAGTCGGAAATTCAACGGATTCATGACCTATTTGTTGAACGGGGATGGCAGGTGGTGGAATGGCCAGCGGGGAAGCAGGTTCAGGTGGCCGTGAATCTTGTGCATCCGGATATTGTCCTCATTGACGATCCTCTGTCGGACATGACAAGCGAAGAGTTCGGGATTTGGTGCAAAGGCCAATATCCTCACGCAATGTGCATTGTCCTTGGACAGGAATCTACGGCGCGAGGATACCTTCCGCATGCGATCCATGCTGATGCGTATCTACCAAAAGGTAACGATCCCTTGCATATCATTTCATTATGTGAAAAGGGTCGCTGGGAACGCGCACTCTCACGGGTGGAACATTTACTGGATATCCGTACTGATGATTTACGCGAATCTGAAGCCCAATTTAAGGAGTTGTTCGAAACACTTCCGGATGTCTTGGTGATTTATGATCAACAGGGAATAATCACCCACGTCAATTCGCTTGGAGCACAGCAATTGGGGTATCTCCCGACT
>JACDDF010000005.1 GCA_013817135.1 Nitrospirales bacterium | reverse complement strand
GTTTTTCTTCCGCTCACTTACGTGAGAGCCTGGGATCCTCAATCGGTCGTCGTGTTGTTGCCCTCTGATCATTTTATCTCCCCTGGAGATCGTTTTGTGGCTGCGGTGCGTCGGGCCGTGCGAGCGGTAGAATTTTTATCTGACCAAATGATTCTCATGGGCGTTCGTCCGTCTCATCTGGAGCTTGATTATGGGTGGATGTCAGTCGGAGGATTGCTCGGATGGAGTGGAGGGACCTCTATCCGTCGCATTCAATCTTTTGTAGAGAAACCGGAGGCTGTTGATGGCCAGCGAATGATGTCGGAGGGAGCCTTGTGGAACACCCTGGTGCTGGTGACCAAAGTCGAGACCCTGTGGAAATCCGGATGGTTGTGCTTTCCTGATATGATGGAGCGGTTTGAACGGTTACGAAAGCAGATCGGGACTCCGGCCGAAGGGTCGACGCTCCAGGCTATCTATCAGGATATGCCTACACGTAATTTTTCACGTCATGTGTTGGAACCTCTTGCCAGCCAATTAGGGGTTATGGAGCTTGATGATGTGACGTGGAGTGACTGGGGCCGTCCGGAACGAATTGTGGAGACCTTGCGCTCAATGGGGAAAAAGCCCGCCTTTCCGATGGAGGCGTTTATGGGATCGGGTGTGCCATCCCTCCCCCAACCGACAAGGGACATGGGTTATCCCTATCTAAGCTGCTGAAGAGAAGATCCCTTCTACCAGCTGGAGGTTTTTCCCCCTCTAGGCGGTGGTAACCTGCGAGCAAGTATTCAACGCGGTCTCGTCCAGCCAGGACTTTCCGGGAATGTGTTCCAGCCTCATCCCCAGCCCATTTTCCCCTGATGTTGGGTTTTTCCCGGTTCATTTTTTTCTATCGGAATTCTTCCTCTTTCCTTCCTCAATTTAACCTGCTTGGTCTGGCATCGTTGCCTATGGTCCTTTCTGCTCTCCACTCCCTAGTGGGGCAGAAATCAACAGATTGGCTCTCTGGCAGTGGTGCGTTTGTCGTCAATGGACTGGTCTCGGACGGGATCAATTTTCCTTTTCTCCTTCAAACCGCTTCGCGGCCTTATATGGTCTATTGGCACAGAGGTCGCAAGAGAGACCTCATGTGGGACAATAATCATGATACAGCGCCTTGTCGTGTTTCTGGGACTGAGATGTGTGTGTTGGGACTTTTTCAGAAGGTGAAACAATATTCCAGGTGTTAAACACAAAGGACGAAAGACATGAGTGAGCCAGGAGAATCCGAACGAATTATCTGGGAGGGATATCCTTCCTGGGGACAATTTACCTGGCTGTATTTTTTCAGCCTGTGGACAGGATTACGAGGCTTATTCCTTTTACGTGTAGGATTTCCTGGATGGGAAATGTGGTTTGTCGGGGCAGGGATGTTATTGGGGGTGGTGGTGATTCTTCGATATTGGGCCAAATATCTGCTCACGTCGAAGCGAGTGGTGCTTAGGAATGGGTATTCGGGAAAGGACATGGCCAGCGTGGAATTTGAGAGGGTCAAATCTGTCGAAGTCATGCAAGGGCCAGTGTCCAGGATTTTGGGAATCGGTACCCTTGTGGTTCAGTGCGAGGGTTCAGGTCGGAGTGTACGATTCCGTGGCATCAAGGACCCTGAGGTCATTGAAACAAAATTACGGGCGCTCCTTCCTCCTTCTTCTCCTGTGTTGACTCAGCAGCCCTCCTGAACCATGAATGAATCTGCTGCGATGAGGAGAGCGAATTATTCTTTATGATCCGGTCCCTTTCCCTTCGTACATCTTTGGTGCTTGGTTTGGCTGTTTTGACCGTTGCGGCTGCCCTTTTTCTGGAATTCCTCTTGAGTGTCAGAGCAGACAGGCTCTTCGGTCACACGCAAGGGGCTCACCTGGTTGGTTGGACCGGACTGGTATTCATTGGGCTGACCTTTGTGTATCCCCTTAAACGGTGGATGTATCCTAATCAGATCTGGTCGCAACGATGGTTTCAGGGAGTGTTGAAAAAGTCCGCCACCGGCGTTCTCGCCCCTTGGCCGTGCTCACGTACTCCTCCGTATGCTCCGCTCGTCCAAGCGGCTGCGGCCTTCCCTTCGAGAGGGCAGGACTGGACGGGCCTTTTTGAACACTCCACTATTTTTTCTGGTGAGCCTCGGTGACTCATAGGCTGATGAAACGACAAAACTTTTACAATATTCAACAGTCCCTTTCACGTGCACATCGTCTTTGGCATTGTTGGCCCCTTGGTAATTTTTGCCCATGCCGGTGTGCATTTCCACGCCTGGGTGTCTCCCAGCCACAGGCGCGACGTCCTGTTCGGATTGCCACGTGATAAAAGCCGGGGCCGTGAAGCAGGTCGGCCCTCTTCAACGCAATGCGTATGTTGAACGGTTGATTCAGAAAGGAGAGGGTGCTCATCGACTCGGGCATTTTGCAAAATGTCTGAAATGCCATCGTGGGGGGACAGTTGGATGTTGAGGAAGAGGACGAAGACGAAGATGAGAATTAGACCGAGGTTGACATCAATTTTCCATTGTCCTCACTATCGTGCAAAATCCAGATTTCGCTCGGGTTGCATATAAAGATCCTCAATCAAGTGTAGAAAAAATCCACAGGATAACCTCCCTGAGATGCGTGGTTTAAGGACAAAATTGGCCAATTCATGCACGTACCACATATATGTCAGGGGCCCGGAACTTGCTGCGTATATGTGTATTATGAGCATTTTCAATTGCTTTGATGGGGGGAACATGTTTCTTAGGAGGTGCGGTAATGTCCCTGGCTACTACTCTAGAAAACCAAAGCGGGCAATCCTGCACCATCCTGGTAGTGGATGATGATGAAGCGATGCGGACACTGCTTGTGGAGGCCCTTCAAGAAAAGGGGTGTCGGGTGATTGGGTCAGAGAATGCGACAGAGGCCTTGAATGTGCTGGAGGCCGTCATGCCGAATGTGATTGTGACTGACTTGAAAATGCCAGGTGGCGGATATCCCTATTTGCGGCGGCTCCAGGAAGGGGCGCCCCGGTGTCCGATTGTCGTAATCACGGCCTATGGAGATAGTCAGTCCAAAGCGAAAGCGTTAGAATGTGGTGCCCGGGGATATTTCGAAAAACCTCTTCGTATCTCTGATTTGAAGGCGTGGATTTGTCAAATGTGTTTGGTTAATCCCTGCGGAAACCTTCCTTTTTTATGAGGCAGTGAACGAGAACAGAAAGGGTTAACGATGGCCGGATCGTTAGTGCATCAGGATTCTGATTCTGACGTGTCTTTGAGTGCGCGGATTGAAGGATTGAAACTTCTGGCAGATCACCTGGATGAGCCGGTCGTGATTTTTAATCCTCAGAAAGAATTGGTGTATGCCAATCCCTCGGCCAATAAAATAGCGAAAGACTGCCCATTAATTCCTTCGCCATCCCTTCTTTCTTCCGATTCGCCTGTTTCCCTCCATCAAGCGCCCTGTGACCCCTGTCCTGTCACGGAACTGTTTCAGTCTCATGTCCAGGTTCAAGATCCATTGGCCTGTCCTTCACTGTCTGCGATCATCAATCCGACCTGTCCGTTGCCACGAGCGGTGCCATTGAGAAGTGAGACCGGCATGACGCATTTTGCAGTTTCGATGGTGGCTCGTGGAAGTGAGAGTCTTGTTGTGATTCCGCAGGGCCAGGAATCCTCGGAGCTGTCTCACCAGCAGGAAGGCTCCATGAAAGAGAGCATACATCCCACGATCATCGGAGAGAGTGAGCCGATTCAACAATTGGTGGAAATGGTTCGATTGATCGCGGCGAGTGAGGCAACGGTGCTCATTCAAGGGGAAAGTGGAACCGGCAAGGAATTGGTGGCGAAAACCATTCATGCCTTGAGTCGTCGACGCCTCCGGCCCTTTGTTGTGGTGGAATGCAGTGCGTTGCCCGAAACTTTGCTTGAAAGCGAATTGTTTGGCCATGTACGTGGATCCTTTACCGGAGCCGTGGCTGATCGGAAGGGTTTGTTTGAAGAAGCCGAAGGCGGCACGATTTTTTTGGATGAAATTACTGATACCACTCCTGCATTCCAAGCCCGCTTACTTCGCGTTTTGCAAGAAGGCGAAATCAAGCCCGTGGGGAGTAATGGATCCATTAAGGTGAATGTGAGGGTCATTTCTGCTGGCAATAAACCGCTGGAAGATCTTGTGGCAGCGAAGTTGTTTCGTGCGGATTTATACTATCGGCTCGCCGTCCTCCCGCTAACCGTGCCGCCTTTGAGGGAGCGGAGAGAAGATGTCCCCCTGTTGTTGAAGTATTTTCTGGTGCAATGCGCCAGAAAGCATGGGCGTGATCCGATGCGTGTAAGCCCGGATGCCCAAACGGCTCTCGTGCAGCATCCGTGGCCTGGGAATGTCCGGGAATTAGAAAACGTGATTGAACGGGTGGTGGTCACATGCCGTCATTCCACAATTGAAGTGAAGGATCTGTTTGCCGATTATCCATTGCAACCTGATAAAAGCGATTTGAGTTCGATCGGGAAAATGGCTCGTCAGGGTGCGGAACGGTCAAGAATCCTCCAAGCCCTCCGGGATGCAAAGGGAGATAAGACTCGCACAGCACGCGCCTTAAGTATCAGTCGCTCCAGCCTCTACAACAAATTACGGGACTATCACATTTCGTAATCTGCTCCGTTTTTTGTCCCCAAAATCCCCATTTTAGGCTTTTTGTTGTCCATTATTTTGGACGCACAACTACTTGATTTTTAGTTGAAATTTTACACGCGTTGAAAAGTCTGTCCAAGGTGTTGGACAGACTTCCCCTCTTCGTATTTATCCATTCCCTCCTGACCATCGTTTGAAATTCCCTCCAATACCGGTTTCTGCCGTTTGTAGCATTGATAAGTGTTCATTGGCATCGATGTTGCGGAGTCCATTAAATGCAGGCGCTGGGTTGGGTGTAATGGACCGGCCTCCGGAATGCCCGACCTTCCAAAGAGGGGATCCCGGCGTCGGCGCTTAAACGGCACTCAAATAATTGAAAGTAAGAGGTCGGGCTGTTCTTCGAGAGAATGGAAATGGTTGAAGCGTGTTGGCCGGTTGAAAGTAAAAAGCTGGATTTTTATTCACCCGAATAGGTTAGGAGGCCGGAGAATGTATTATGGCAAGAGTAGATTTTTAACTGCGTCTGTATTCTTGGCGCTGATGGGAGGGGCGACCTTCTGGGCTACCCCATCCTTTGTCAGTGCGGAAAATGCATCTCCTCCACACGCCCACCAGACGGGGATGCCCTCGCAGTCTCCTGGTTGGGCAGAACAGCTCAAGGGCCAGACGATTGTGGAAGATGCGATGGAAGGTCGGGCTGAACGCGCCGCCCTGGTCGAGCAGCAGCATCAACGCATGATGCAGCAAATGCAGAAGGAAATGGAGCATAAGGGTGCCGACACAGGTGCATTCGATTCCATGTCGATGATTCATCAATATGGAGGGGGGCCTGCGAATGGTCTTTTGGCGAGTACTTCGGGTGTGGAGCCGGTGTCCATGAAAGGAGGGTTATGCCCCAAGACGGCACCCGTCCGAAATTACGATGTGTCCGCCATCAATGTGGAAATCACCTTGAATCAATGGCTTGATTATTATCCGGGGTACATGTATGCCTTGAACGAAAATATTGACAAGATCCGTGAGGAGGAAGCCAAAAATGCGGCGGCACGGGAAACGGAAGGGCATGCTGATCCGGGGGCTGTGAAAAATGGCATCCAGGATCAGTGGATACAACCGTTGGTGATCCGAGCCAATCAAGGCGATTGCGTCAAAGTCACTCTGCGCAACCAATTGGAATTCGGCGAAGAAGTCAGTTTGCATATCAATGGGTCGGATATGGTCATGAGCCAAACTGGTCAGCCCGCGCTCACTACCAATCCTGCCACGGTGGCGGAGGAAGGCAAAACAATTGAAATGGAATGGTATATCCATCCCGATACGCAAGAGGGTGGACGTCAATTTCATACATTCAGCAATGATCGAGAGCTGACGGTCATGGGACTCTTCGGCGTGTTCGTCGTGGAACCCCGCGGGTCGAATTACTATGAGCCCTTAGGCACGGGACCGGCCACGGAAGCCACGAGTGGCTGGCAGGTGATGATTGATAATGGGGACGGTCCTGACTTTCGGGAATTTGTCCTGATTTATCATGAAGTCGGTGACGAGGCTTTCCGTCCCGTCAATAAGCATGGAGATTTCCTGCCACAGCGGGATCCGCTTACCGATGCCTACCGTCCAGGTGCGCGGGCGCTCAACTATCGCAGTGAGCCGTTTGGCATCAACAACATGCATGTGCAACATGAATACTTTGGATTTGAAGATGAATCGATGGCCTATGATGCCTATACCTTCGGCGATGCGGCGCCGACCATTCCACGAAGTTATTTAGGTGACCCCGCCAAATTCCGCGTGGTGCATGGCGGATCGGAAGTCTTTCATTCCCATCATCCTCACGGCGGATCGATTCGGTGGCAACGGAGCCCACAGGCAACCCAAATGCCTGTCTGGAATACCGGGCAAAATGGGCCGGTGAAATATCCCATCGTCCGTACGAAGTCCGACCGGGTTGATGTGGAAGCGATTGGCCCGTCGGAAGCGTTGGATCTGGAAACCGAATGCGGCTCGGGTCTGTGCCAATGGTTGGCGGGGGATTTTCTCTTCCATTGCCATGTGGCGCATCACTATGTGGCCGGGATGTGGGGCTACTGGCGCGTGTATAACAGCATGCAAGAGCCCGGGTTTCAAAATGACGTGATGGCGCCATTACGGGAATTGCCGGATCGGATCGGCCGAATCCATAAGTCGGTGACATCGGATCAACTGGTGGGCAAGAACGTCAGTTGGTTTGGCAAACAATTTAAAATTGTGGATAAAGGCAAGAGCGATTGGAAAGCCGAGCCGGCGGTCGTGAATATCAAAGACTGGGTAGAAATGCAGCTCACCAATCAAGGCAAGCCCGGACACAAAGATGATGAGCTTGGGCAGTTGAAAGCCTATGATGCCAGTGTCCTGGATTGGGTCTGGGATGGGACGAAGGCCATGAGCGAAAAAGAACCGACGCTTGGTGGTAACCCGAAATATCGTCCAGAGTTGCTGGGGTATAAAGCCGGCGAACGACGGGCTATTGCGTTTGAGCCCAAGACCGGAAAAGTGGCCTGGCCATGGTTGACGCCGCATTTCGGCAAGCGGGCGCCGTTTTCCAACGATCATAATCCAGCCCCCTGGTTGGAAATGATCCGATTGAATCCGGATGGTACGCGGTCGGTCGAGCCGGCCAAAGCGGGGGAAAACGGCCCGTGGAGTTTGTGCCCGGATCGTGCCGGATCGCAAGACTATAAGGTGCATTTCATTAAGTTGCCGATTGAATTATCGGCTGCCCAAGGAAAAGAACCGGCCATTGTGGACCCCAATGGGTTGCTGTATGTCGTTCACGACGAGGAGGAAGCGGTTCGAGCCAACAACGACAAGAAGTTTCCGTTGGTGGTTCGGGCGAATGTCTATGATTGTATCGATTGGACTCTGACCAGTGAGTGGTTGGATGACGATATCACCAACTTCCAATCGTCTAAGATCAATACCCATTTCCATTTCTTCCAGTTTGACAACCAAGGTTCAGATGGCGTGAGTTCGGGCTTTTCGTACGAGCAGTCCATGCGCCCGTTTACTGAATTCGAAAAAAAGACGGATAAAGGGTTGCCGGTTCCGATGAATGCCAAGGTCACCAAGGCCGCTAAAAAAGGCGACAAAACCTTGGCTGTTTCGAAAGCCAAGCAATATCATGTGGGCATTCCGATCTTGATTGGTGCGGATAATGTCAAAGGCCAGGAAGTGCAGCGGATTGTCAAAATTGATGGCAGTACGTTGACGTTGGCTCAGCCATTAAGGAATGCGCATCCGGTCAATGACATTGTGACCGTGGAATATGTGCGGCAGCGGTTCTGGGTGGATGCGGATGTTGGCAGTGTGTTTTGGCATGACCATGCTTTTGGTGGCACGACGTGGCCACACGGGGCAATCGGAACCATGATTGCCGAACCCTTTGGTTCCACCTGGCACGATCCGAAGACCGGGAAACGGATTCGGACTGGGCCGGTTGCCGATATTCATGCCGTGGAACGTGTGGGGCATGATGTGGCCGGAAGCTTCCGTGAATTGATGGTGCACATCATGGATACGGTGCCGCACACGGTGAACATCGTGACGGCGGGCAATCCTCCAGGGCAACCGGTGGATGTAGCCTTGGAAGCGGGTCGGACGGTGTCGTTCATCATGCCGCCGAACGACAAAATTAAGATGACGCCCATGCCGTTCCTGAATGGCGGCACGCATACGACGGGAGGAGCGTTGAATTTCCGGGCTGAGCCATTTGCACAACGATTGGTCAATAACCCGGAGCCGTCGCAAATTTTCAGCAGTGTGGTACATGGCGATCCCAGCACGGCCATGGTTCGGGCCTACTTGGGCGATGCGATTGTGTTCCGTCTGTTGGATGTCACGATGAATGAAAGTAATGTGTTCACGTTATCGGGACATACCTTCTGGTCGGAACGATATGCGCAAGAAGCGAATCGCAAACATTCGCTGCATATCGGGATTGCGGAACGGTATGATCTGGTCATTCCGGAAGCCGGTGGTCCACGACATCAAGCCGGCGACTATATGTTCTTTAATGGCCGTAGCTCGAAGTTTTCGGAAGGATCCTGGGGGCTGATCCGGGTCTTAGACAAGCCGGTTGGTGATCTTCAGCCATTGCCGAATAAGGCGTATGGCAAAGAAGGCATCCCGGAGCGATTGCCGGTGTGTCCCAAAGAGGCCCCCGTGAAGAGCTTCAACGTGTTGGCCATCGATCATCCGGGGATGAGTTTTAATAGCAATGCTCCGGAAACGATTGAAGTCGATTTTGAACGGAAGATTGAATTGCGCAATCCAGAAGCCAAGATCTATGTCCTCGAAGATGAGGTGCAAAAGGTCGGGGGTGATGTGCAACCCATGCCGTTAACGTTACGGGCCAACGTGGGTGACTGCATCCAAGTCAAATTGACGAACAAGCTCGAAGAAGGGCGAGCGTCGTTCTCGGCCTTCGGATTGGCATTTGATCCCAAAGATTCCCAAGGCGTAAATTTGGGGAACAACCCCGGCGACCAAACGGTGGCGTCTGGTGAATCACGGACCTACACCTATTATGCGGATCCCTTTAATGGTGAGACGCAAAGCCTGGTGTGGGATTGGGGGAATGTGGCCATGAATCCCCGCAATGGCCTGTTCGGGGGAATCATTATCGGACCCAAAGGATCACAGTACCGTGATCCAAAAACAGGGGAAGATATTTCCCTGAAAAATAGTTGGAATGCCGATGTGATCGTGGATCGGACGATCGAAGGGTATGAAAACCGGGCGAGCTACCGGGATGTGGCCTTGTATTTCCAGGACGAGGATAACATCATCGGGACCAGCTTTATGCCCTATGTGCAAAATGTGGCAGGGTTGACCGGCGTCAACTATCGCGCCGAACCCTATCTCCATCGGGAAGAAGCCGGCTGTTCCTTGGGCCGGATGTTCCAACCGTGCCAAGTGGACAACCCGCAGGATCCTGCGACGCCGGTGATTGAAGCCCATGCGGGTGACAAAGTGCGGATTCACGTCTTTGGCGCCAGCAGTGAGCAGAACGGAATGTTCACCGTGGAGAAGCATGAATGGCCGATTGAACCCTTCCTGCCCGGTGCGGATATGATTAGCACCGTGGAGTTCTCGGGTTCAGAAGGTCTGGATGTCTTTCTGCCCTCGGCTGGAGGCAAATGGTCCATGGCTGGAGATTATGTGTGGAGCAATGGCCGGTTACCCTATTCCCAATCGGGACAATGGGGCTATCTCCGGGTGTTGCCGAACACGGATCAACGGATTCAGCCATTGGATGGTTCGGCCATGTCTTCCAAGCAAGCGGCTCTCGAGGAGCCCAATGGCGAACCGCGAATTATTCCTACCGTCGCGAAGTAAGCCAGACCCTCATTCCAAGGGTTAGCGAAAGCGGGGAAGCCACACTTCGGCTTCCCCGCTTTTTTTTGAGTAGATGGTTCGATAGAATGTCATAGAGGATGCCGATTATTTCATTTTGAGGAGGAACGCATGAAGGGCCGAATGATATGGAATGGGATCGTCGGGGTTGGGCTTATGGCGCTTTTCACGCAAACGGCGTGGTCTTATGATGAAATCACCGTGACTGATGGGGGAACCATTCGAGGAAAAGTGACCATCACGGGAGAAAAGCCCAGACCCATGGCATTTAATCTGGTGACGATTCCCGATCCGGTGTTTTGTGGGACAATTTCTACAGGAACCGGATGGCGCATTGTTGAGGATTTTATTATCGGGCCTGATCAAAGCCTCAAGGATGTGGTGGTCTATCTCAAAGATATTGAAAAAGGGAAACCGTTTCACATGCCCATGGTCAGGATCGAATCGGTAGACTGTGACTTTATTCCGTTTGTGAATGTCTTGCGGGATGGGCACGAAATTGCTGTGGTCAATATGGATCCGGTTGAGCATGATATTCAGGGGTATGAAACGGCCAGAGAGCGAGGGGCCAGGGTATTGTTCAATCGTCCCTTACCGATGAACCCGTATCATAAGGTGGCGGGAATATTTGGCAAGAAACATCTTCCCGGTGAACCGATGGTGGAAAAAATTCATTTACGAAAGGGACGGAATGTGCTTGTCATGCAGTGCGGGTTCCACCCCTATATGTTTTCCTGGGGATTGGTGCTTGAGAACCCGTATTACGCCATTACTCCGGAGGATGGAACTTTCGAAATTAGCGATATTCCTCCAGGAGACTATATGCTGACGGCCTGGCATCCGGGGATGAAGGAGTTTGTGGAACAACCCATCACGGTGACGGCTCAGAAGACCACTGTGGCCAATTTTGAATATGAGGCTCCCCAAGGTCGACGTAGTACGCATGAAATAGAAGAGAATCCCAGGTTTGGATTGGAGTTATTGGAAGAAGGGCTTGAAATTGTGCCTTCGATTAGACGTCAGATTCCCTAATGGGCTGTCAATGTTTGCCGCGAGTGGCCACCCGGCAAATGGGGAAATTGATGACCGATAGTCCAAGAACACAGGAGAAGTCTCCTGAGGTAGCGCGCTCGAAGCAAAGCAACAGGATGTTGATTCATTTACTGAAGTGATGACGGACGAAAGGAGGCGACCATGCGTATACGGATGTTGTTCTTAGGAATCTTGCTTGGGTCAATGGTGCTCACGGGCGGTTGGGAGGTAGCTCAGGCTGCCGGCGAAGATGAATCGGAAGTGCGGATGGCACCAGGTACTGAAGTGAGTTTCTCTCCAGAGGTTGTGGCCGGGTATATCCATGCGGTGATTGCGGCAGACAGAGCACTCTATACGACTCATGTGGTGGATCGCATGCAGGAGAATCGGATCGTGATGGCCGCAGAGGCCTGGAAGCAACGAAAGGCGCTTCCGCTCCCGGCGCAAATGCTCTTAATGGGTGGAAAAGTGGTTGGAATGGGCGGGTCCGGCCTGCGGTATCGTCTGGCCAGCCTATGGCCTATATATGAGGAGAACGGGCCGAGCACGGTTTTCGAAGAGGCCGGATTAAAAGTCGTGGCAGAGGATCCTGATGAGGTCTATAGTGGAATTATCAAAAGAGGCGATCAACGGTTTTTTAAAGCTATCTTTGCGGATCGGGCTGTTTCTAAAGCCTGTGTAGAGTGCCACAACGGGCATTTGTTGAGTTCCAAGCGTGACTTTAAGTTGGGTGATGTCATGGGTGCCATCATCATTTCGTTCCCTCTCCCTTCAGAAAAAAAGGAAACTCCCTGAACGACCGAAGCCATCGTTTTCAGTAAAGAAGGTAGCTGCGGGTTTCCTACCCACAGCCACCTTCTTTTGTCTGTCTGATGTGGAAAAAATCGATATCAGTTGACGAATAGAGCCGGATGGCGTGGGGCATGTGGTTTTCGCCGAAAGCATCCCCGTCGTCATCCCCGCAGGGTGGTAGCGGGGATCCATCTGAAATGAAGAGCAGATGGATTCCCGATAAAAAATGTCGGGAATGACGGAGAAAAACGATCTTGGTATTTTTACATCTGATGACACGCCTCATGATTTTCTTCGTGAGCTCTGTTCTTTCACATCCAACCGGTCTCGTAGCCAATCTCCCAACATGTTGGCTGCGAGGACGACCGCCATGAGGGTCAAACCGGGGAAGATGACCAGGTGGGGTGCCACCAACATGTAGCGGGTCCCGTCGCGGATCATGCTGCCCCATGATGCGGCAGGAGGTTGAACCCCAAGCCCCAAAAACGAAAGGCCTGCTTCGGCAATGATGGCGCCGGCGATACCAAAGCTGGCTTCAACAATGAGCGGGGCCATGATTAACGGCAGAAGGTGTCGGAGAATAATACGCCAAGGCGGTGCGCCGATGGCTTGGGCGGCCAGCACGTGATCGGCGTGTTTGAGGGCCAGGACTTGTCCTCTCGCCAGCCTGGCATATCCCACCCATCCCACGATTCCCAAAGCCAGAATCACATTGCCGATTCCTGGTCCCAATGCTCCGGCGAGGGCGATGGCCAGAAGTAACCCCGGGAAGGCGAGCATGATGTCCACCATTCGCACAAAGACTGCATCGACCCATCCGCTGAGATACGCACTGGAGACGCCGAGAATGCCTCCAAGACTGACCCCCAGGGCGACCACGCACAGCGAGACAAAAAACGACGTTTGTGCTCCGCTGATCAGACGGTCCGCAACCGGTCGGCCTAAATCATCATGTCCCAACCAATGCTCCAGGCTTGGCGGAGAAAGGATATTGGTGAGATCAATCGCATCCGGGGTTAAGGAAAACAGGGGAAGGAAGATGGCCAGAAAGGCCCATGAGGCGACGATGGAGAGTGGGAGCCAAAGACGCATGGTTAATCGGTGGTGAATTGGATGCGAGGATCCAGCCATGCATACAGCAGATCGGTGAGCAGATTCACCATGATATAGGTCACGCTGATACAGAGCACCGCTGCTTGCACGACCGGATAGTCGCGCTGTTGAATGGCTTCAATCATCAGCAGACCTAATCCCGGCCAGGCAAACACGGTTTCAGTGATCACGGCTCCACCAAGCAAGCCTCCGAGCTGAAGGCCCAGGAGTGTCAAGATGGGTAAGAGGGCATTGGGGAGTGCATGGTGCAAGACCGCCCGGGTTGAGGAGAGGCCTTTGGCGCGAGCGGTCCGCATGAAATCCTCCCCCAGTACCTCAAGAACACTGCTCCGAATCATTCTGGCCAGGATGGCCGCCATGGCCGTTCCGAGTGTCAGGGCAGGCAGCACGACGGAGTTCCAGCCTTCCTGCCCACTCACGGGAAACCAGCCAAGCCAGAGTGCGCCGACTAAAATGAGTAAAGGGCCCATCCAGAAATTGGGAATCGACATTCCGAACAACGCAAACCCCATGGCGCCATAATCCAGAGGAGTGTGTTGGCGGACGGCCGCGACGAGGCCAAGGGGAAGCGCCAAGCCGATTGCCACAATCAGGGAGACGAGACTTAAATAGAGGGTGGCGGGAATGCGTTCAATGAGCAGATCCACAATCGCCCGACCCGAAAACAGCGAGGTGCCCAAATCCAGATGCAGGAGACCCTTGAAATAGATCCACCACTGTTGATGGAGGGGGAGGTTCAGGCCTAGGGCATGGCGTAAGCTTTCCTTGTCTGTCGGCTGAGCCGATTCACCCAGCATCACTTCGACGGGGTCGCCTGGAATAAGGTGAATCAAGAGAAACACCAGGCAAATCACTCCCAAGATGGCGAGCATCGCGCTCAAAATTCTGGTCACCAGGAAATGAGTCATGACGAGATTGGAGAAGACGGTGATTGATAGAAGGGAGCCTGCGTGAGCTGGTGGTCGTGGCACTGTGTCATGGGTAGAGCCGTGTTATGTGTTTGGGGGGAGCTGAGGGAGATCCCAACCACCGCACCTGATTGAGTCCGTCAAAATTGCCATCAGCGCTCAATTGATATCCGGTGAAGGTCGTGGACACCAGGGCATAATGGTCTTCAAACCAGAGAGGCACATAGGGGAGGGTGTCCAAGAGACGGGCTTGAAGGGTGCGATAGAGCGTCTGCTGTTCCTGTGTGTTCAGGGTCTGTTCGGCTTGGGTCATGAGACGATCCGCCAGGGCATCGGCATAGTGACCACGGTTAGCACCGACAGGAGGGGTGGCGTCACTATGAAAGGCATATCGAAAAATATCCGGAGATTTAACGCCAACCCAGGCCAGGCTATACATTTGGAATCGGCCGGACTTGATGTCACCATAAAATGTTCCCCAATCGTGGCTCTGGATCAAGACATCAATCCCAACCTGGTCGAGTTGGTATTGAATGATCGTCGCCAAGCGCAATCGAAAGGGGTCAGTGGAGGTTTTATACGTGATGGTCGGCCGATGGTCATGATCAAACCCGGCTTCTTTCAATAAGCGCTTCGCCTCCGCTGGATCGTATGTGTATCCCGGTAAGGAGGCAGGGCCAGCCCAATGCTCCGGGGGAAAGAGCGCTTGCGCGACTCTGGCTCGTCCTTTTAACACGAATTGAATAATGTGCTCCCGATCGATGGCATGGGCAATCGCCTTCCGCACTAATTCTTGGCCGACCACAGGATCCAATTGATTGAATCCCAGGTAGGCAAAGTTTGCCCCCTGACGCTGTTGCAAGGTGATGCCCTCGTGGGCAGACAAATAGGTGACGAGTTCAGGGGGGAGATCATTCTGAACCAGATGAATCTCATTAGCCAGAAGCTTGAGTGTCCGAACGGTCGGATCGGGAATTCTTACAAACTCAACACGTTGGCCATCGGCTCGCCGCTCGATGATAAGCCGGGTGTCGTCGGGCCGTTCGAGAAATTGAAAGGGCCCGCTGCCCATGGGATGGTCATGGAATGGATGCCCATTGGCAATAAGGTTTGCCGGGAGAATGCCGATAACTAAGTAGCCGGGAAATAAGGCATCGGGCTGCTTCAAGAAGAAATCAACGGTATTCTCGGTCGGCGTGTCGATCCGGGCGATAATTTGCAAGATACCACGATGAGGAGAGGCCGTGTCAGGATTCAGAATGGAGTCATAGGTGGCTTTGACATCGTAGGCGGAGAGTTGTGCGCCATTGTGAAAGAGCGGCCTTGGTTCTTGTAAGTCGAATTGATAATGGGTGGGAGAAAGTTCACGCCATGTGGCCAGAGCCGGAATCGGAATCGTTCCCTCGCCGAAGTCCACTAAGCGTGAATACAGAAGCCGATTGAGTCGAGCCGAAGTGGCATCAGTGGCGTACCGCGGATCTAAATTCGTGGGAGCATTGGCTAATCCAAACCGAAGGGTGTAATCGGGAAGCGATTCAGAACAGCCAACAAGTGAGAAGAGGCCGATAACCATTAGCCACCTTCCACAGCCCAATTGAAAGCCATGACGCCGCCTTATGAAAGAACCGATATGGGAACGCACAGCGAAACAAATATGGCGGAGGGACCGATATTCGTGGGAAGAAATCCTCATGCATGCTCAGGAAACAGTCGTGTGAACGAGATTGAAGTATAGCGTGGGGACTTATGCATGGCGATGTAGTCCTAATTTTACCGAGATTATCCCTTTTGTAAAAGGGCGGATGTTGACGACTCGAAGAACTTTTGCTTCCCCATGTCCCATTGTCCAGGAAATGGACTAATCAAGGAGATCACGAATGAGTTCGGCTGCCACGATGACATCTAATGGAAGTGCGAAGACCCAACCTCTCAACGCTCGAAACCTAACGGCTCCGACGACGATTGAAGAGACCGGTTTGCCGGAAGAATTGCTTATGCATCTTCTGGTTAAAACCCTTTACACCCAAGGTGAACTCACAGAGCGTTCGGCCGGGGAGATTATGAAATTGCCGTATGGGGTCATGAAGGAGATATTCACCCTCATTCAACGGGAGAAGCTCTGCGAGGTCAAGGGGCATGGGGAATCGCTGGGCGTGTTACTCCGGTATGTGTTGACGGAAGCGGGTCGTCACCGGGCCAATGCCTTTATGGATTTGTGCCGGTATGTGGGACCCGCGCCGGTTCCCCTCAATCAGTATATCGACATGATCAAAAGTCAGCCGGTGAATAGTTTAACCATTGATCGACGAACCGTGACAGCGGCCACGGAACATTTGGTATTGACTCCTGGCACCATCGATCAACTTGGGGAAGCTGTGAATTCCGGATGGGCCATCTTTTTGTATGGGCCTCCCGGAAACGGAAAAACAGTCCTGGCCGAAGCCATTGGGAAGATGTTGGAAGCGGTAGGCGGGGGAGAAGTGTATATCCCCTATGCCATGGAGGTCGATGGACAAATCATTCAAGTGTTCGATCCGATCACCCACGTCAGAGTCGACCCCCCACAAGAAGCGGCCAGATCCCTCATTGAAGCCAAAGTGGAAAAAGATAGGCGCTGGGTGTTCTGTAAACGTCCGATCGAGTTTGCCGGCGGTGAGTTGACGATGGCCACGCTTGATCTCTCTTTTAATGCTTCGGCGAAATATTACAAAGCTCCCCCTCATATTAAAGCCAATGGCGGGGTGTTTCTGATTGACGACTTCGGGCGACAAATGGTTCGTCCACGGGATTTGTTAAACCGATGGATTGTGCCGTTGGAAAAGCGGGTGGATTACCTGACATTGCATACGGGGAAGGTCTTTCAAATCCCGTTTGATACCATTGTCTTGTTTGCCACCAATCTGGAACCGGCCAAGCTGGCCGATGAAGCGTTCCTTCGCCGGATCAGAAATAAGATCTACATTGCCGACCCGACCCCCGAACGGTTTAAACAGATTTTCGAAGAAGTCTGCAAGAAAAAAGGGGTGCCGTATGATCCTGAAGCCGTGCAGTATTTATTAGATGGTGTGTATGTCAAGTATCAATTGAATATGCGGAGTTGCCATCCTCGGGATTTGGTCGAGCAGATTGTCAGTATTGCCAAATTTAACGGTGTCCCGCCGACCCTCTCCAAGACGTTTATCGACCGCGCCTGCCATACCTACTTCTTTGTGGAAGCCGCTGAATACGATCAAAACACGAGTCAGTAACGTTTACCCTACCAATGCCTTTCGCTATGATTGCCCAACTCTCCAGGGAGGGAGTGTTGGGAATCGTTCCGGTCATTCTCCAACGTTCACCATTGCTGCGTGAGGTCGTGTGCGCCCTGTTGTGGCGCGGTAAGCCTGAAAAGGTTTTGACGACACCTGTGAAGGAGTCCGTATGTCCAATTCGACGGCCATCTTATTGATCACTTGCAAGACCATAAGGGTCTTGTCGCGAGGGTGTCAGGGTTTATCCATGATTTTGGCGGGAACATTCTGGATTCCGACCACCATACGGACCGGGAAACCGGGGACTTTCTTATGCGGACGGTGTTTGATTTGGCCGGATTTCAGATTCCTCAAGAAGAGATTGCCCACGCGTTCAGTCCTATCGCCAAAAATTTTGGCATGAATGTTCAGATCTATTTTTCAGATCGAAAGCCTCGAGTTGGAATCCTGGTGTCTCAATATGATCATTGTCTGGTCGATGTGTTGCAACGACATCGGCGAGGGGAGTTGGCGATCGAGATTCCGGTGATTGTCTCCAATCACCAGACTGCGGAATGGTGGGCCGACCTCTTTCATATTCCCTTCCGATACTTCCCTGTCACGCCTCAAACAAAGGAGCAGCAGGAACGAGAGGTGTTGGCAGTCTTTCGTGAGCATCAGGTGGAATTGGTCGTGATGGCCCGCTACATGCAAATTGTCAGTGAGAGGTTTTTGCAGGAGGTTGGATGCCCTGTCGTGAATATCCATCATTCCTTTCTCCCGGCATTCGTTGGGGCAAAGCCGTACCACCAGGCCTATGATCGTGGAGTTAAAATCATCGGGGCAACCGCGCATTACGCCACTCCGGAACTGGACGAAGGTCCCATTATCGACCAGGACGTGGTCCGTGTCGGCCACCGGGATACGGTGCAGGACCTCATTCGCAAAGGCCGTGATCTGGAAGTAATGGTCCTGGCCAGAGCGATCCGGCTGCATCATGAACATCGAGTGTTAGTCTATGGCCGTAAAACCGTCGTATTCGATTTGCAGGGTGTTGAATGAACTCACTCTAAGCCTGCCGAAAGGCCTTCCAACCGTAAAGAATGTTCAGGTATCTATAAAGGAGTCTGCATCTCTTCATCGAATTCTAAGGGACAAGGAAAGAACCGTTTTCCCGGTTTTATTCCTGTTGTGCCACTGAACATTTTCCCTCCTTGTTCAACCCAGCCTCAATACCGTGGACATCGTCTTCATAGACTGCTCCTTAGCAGGCCTTCGCTCCAGGCCCCAGGTTCTTCAAAACTCAATTGCCTCAAGCATTCTGGGGCATACCTCCTTAGCCCATTATGGACTGAAATGTTGCACATGGAGTGAGAATCTACGGTTCCGGCATTTTGAAACGATAAAATTTCAATTCTGACAAAATTGTCATCTTCCCGTCATGCTGCTGTTTGGAATGTCTTGTTACTATTCCTAACATGTACAGACTATGGTCGGCTCTGATGATATGTGGTCTCTTGAACATGTCGCTCATCGGCTGCATTCAATTTCAGGATCGTCCTCTGAAGGCGGACGATTCTGCATTTCGAATCGAAACGCGCACACTGTCTAGCGAAGGGTTTCGGAAGTTTATCGAGGGTGTGACCGGACAGGAACCCGATTGGCCTTCCCCATCATGGGACGTTGATCGGCTCACTCTGGCAGCGTTGGATTACCATCCCGATCTGGCGCTGGCACGTGCTCAAGCTGGCTCCGCGAATACTGCCACGATGACGGCCGCCCAACGGCCCAACCCCAGCATTGCTCTTTTACCCACCTGGGTGAGCAATGCGGCGGCGGCAATCAATCCCTGGATTGTCGTCAGCGCGATTAATATTCCCATCGAAGCCCTCGGCAAATGCCAATTTCCTATTGATAAGGGGGAGCATCTCGCTGATGTGGCGAATTGGCGAATATCAGATGCGGCTTGGGTAGCGCGTGGACGAGCGAGTTTGGCGATGCTGGAAGCGTATGCGGCACAGGAATCCGAGCGGCTGCTTCAACGGCAACTCACCATTCAACAGGCGATGACCGAACGGTTGGAACAGCAACTGGCAGGAGGCGAAATTACGCGGATTGACGTCATTCGTTCGCATTTCGCCTTGAACCAACAGCATCTCAACGTGAGCGGGGCACGAAAGAGAGTTGTGGAAAGTCTGGTCATGGTCGCTGGTGCGATCGGCGTGCCGGTCGATGCGCTGTCAGGGACCGAACTCGACTTTCACTCTCTTTCCCAGCCACCCGTCTTGCAGACGATCCC
>JACDDF010000326.1 GCA_013817135.1 Nitrospirales bacterium | reverse complement strand
CGGCTCGACGACGTGTTTGTGGCTCACACAGGCCGGTCCCTCAAAGACCAACCCGCTGAACCCACGACCTAAGATCATATCCTGTAGAATTTCACCGCCCTGGAAAGGTTTCTCCATGAATGAGCAAATTCAAGAAGTGCTTGCCCTGACCAATCGATGGGTCAAGCGACTGAGCCGGGAAAAGTTCAGTATGCTGTTTACCCTGATCCAGCCCATGCTGTTTTGGCTCATTTTTTTCGGCAACCTCTTCCAACGCGCTGCCGATGTACAGGTCGTCCAAGCCCCGAATTACATGAGTTTTCTTGCAGCCGGCGTCGTCGTAATGACCGTCCTCAATAACGGGCTGGCGGGGGGCGTAGACCTCCTGTTTGATAAAGAAAACGGGTTTCTGGAGCGACTGATGGCAACTCCCATCCGACGATCGTCTGTCATCCTCAGTCGGTTTCTCTTTGTGATGGCCATCACCGCCATGCAAATTCTGGTTATTCTGGGAGTGGCCTTTTTGTTTGGCGTAAGTGCGGAAACCGGGATTTTAGGAATCGCACTTATTTTAGTCATCGGCATGCTATTTGGTGTCGGGCTCACCGCCATTTCCATGGCCATGGCGTTTTCCGTGAAAAGTCACGGAGATTTTTTCTCAGTGCTTGGCTTCCTCTCGCTCCCGATGATCTTTCTTAGCTCCGCGCTCGTCCCATTAGCGGCAATGCCGGGTTGGATGAAATCACTGGCTTTCTTCAATCCGATGACCTGGGTCATTGATGCCATCCGGCCATTGATTCTTACCGGCTGGAGCGAAGCGCTCCCTCATGTGGCCATCGCACTGGTAGTTCTCGCCGTCTTCGACGGCCTGTGTCTCTATGGGGGAGCCCGCGCGTTCAAGCGCTCCGTCGGCTAACCGCATTTTGCCAAATTATAAACTCCTCGATGAGACGCCTCAGTCTCTTTGGGGAAGCGTTGTCGTATCTACCCTGGACTAACCTTCTTGCACTCACCTTCAGATGCCAAAATTCACGCCCTGCTTCGTTTGCTGTCCGATCCCAACGAACAGGTCGCCAAAACGATCCAGCACGAATTCGTCCGTATCGGTCCCTCGGCCTTACCGTTTCTGGAAAAAGCCAGCGCGGATGATACGGCATTGGAATCCCGTGTCGCTTTTGTGAAAGATGAAATTCGTTTTGAGCAACTCAAAGGGGAATTCAGCACGTTCGTTGCCCATTGCTCCCGGCAGATTGATTGGGAGCAGGGGGCATTCCTCATCGCCAAGATCGCCTATCCGAATGTAGATATTCACCATTATCAGGAGTGCCTTGATCAACTCACTGAAGAATTTCGAAAAAAATGGCATTCCGAAGATTCTCCCCCAGGGAAAGTCGCCAGACTCCTCAGTGCGTTCCTCTTTAAAGACAAGGGATTTTCCGGCAATCGCATCCATTACCACGATCCCGATAATAGCTACCTGCATCGGGTCATCGAATCCCGGCAAGGGATCCCCATCTCTCTCTCGGCCATCTATGTATTTGTGGGAAACCGTTTGAATTTGCCCCTCTCCGGAGTCGGAATGCCGGGACATTTCCTGGTGAAGATTGAAGGAGAGCCTATTCCGCAATTTGTGGATTGTTTTAACGGTGGGGCATTCTTACGGGAACAGGATTGTGAACAATTTATTACGGCATCCGGTTTGGACTATTCTCCTGAGTTTTTGGAAAAGAGTTCGACACGACTGATTCTTGCCCGCATGCTCCGGAACCTATTGAGTATTTATGAACGGGAAGAACAAAACCCTATGACGGAGCGGATACAGACCCTGCTTCAAGTCCTGGAGGACGCTTCCACAGATGATGACCCTTCCTTTTAGAAAACTTTCCCAGATTAATTAATCATCATTCGCGTGAACTTCATATACTGTCATTATTGACGCCAATTGATATCCCTTTCAGAATAGGAAATTAGGGAGGCAAAATGCCTATGAGGAACAGTCTCAATCTGGCCTTAACCGATGAGCTTCGTGCTTTTATTGATCGAAACTGAGGAGATGGCACACTCTTCGCAGCGCCAACAGAATTTATGCGGGATGTCTTGCGCGAGAAAAAAGAGCGCATGGAGGCCGATGAATTACGCGCCGGTCTTCTCGAAGAGTATCAAGATGCCGTCGCAGGTCGAACAACCACGTTTTCGGGAAACCTGAAAGCCGATATGGCCGAGTTCAAAAAACGTGGGCAATATTGGCTGGCATGCTCAGAAATCTGTTGAGTATTTATGAACAGGAGCCTGAGGAACAAATAGCCCGCAGGTCTGGGCCTTGCTTGAGTTGCTGGAAAACGAAAAACCCGACACTGAATAACGACGCTAACCTGTTTTCAGTTCATACCTCTTGCATCTACCACGAGAACTCTCAACAAAATATCTGACTCCTAATCTCTAATCCATTAAGGCTCTGGCCAGCTTTTTCTTGTAGCCCATGATTGTTTCTTTGGTGGCACCCAGTCTACGCTCTTCTTTTCGTAATTCCTGAATGGCTATACCAACATCGGAACCTTCCAGCCAAGTGGCGACGTCATCAGCCAAGGCTCTGTTTTGGCTAACAATATTCACAGGCTGTCCTAAAAGGATATTAAGACGATGTTTGCAATACTGTCTTTTGGAACCAGCGGGACAGGTGCAATGGGCCGTCAGATTTGTTCCACTTCGTTGAAATTTAACCTGGTAGGGTTCCTCTGCTGAGCCTTCAACAAAAAAAGTTACAGTTTCCTCTGCAGCATTCGTGGGTGAATAGCCTTTCAATACATACACCTTCGTAGCTTTAGGCGTGGCTTCCTTAAAAATGCCATGCAGATTTAATTTAAATCGCTGCTGTTTAGGGGAAATTTTGGGGTTTGGCGTATAAAAAATTGGCTTCATCAGGTCAGCCAGCTGCTCTTCAGAAGTGTCGCCAGGGATTAGAGATACCCCAATTTTTGTTGTGGGTAAATACACGTCAAAGTCCGGTACTCCCAGGTCTTTTAGAGAATACGCCTGTACCTCTGTAGAAAATGATTGCTTGAGTGCAATAGAAGCCTTCTCTAGCTTTCCACAGGAAACACCATCTAAATAATCAAAATGGTAAAGGAATAGGTTGGCTCCAAATCCTTCTGGCATATTCAATTGGTGGATGTGATCAGAAATGTTCTGTAGTGCATGACGGATGGCCACATCTGCTAACCGATCTTTATATTCAGAGCGGTAGTAGGGTTTGTCTTGATTCTGGCTTATACGCAAAATCTTAAGAAGGCCGCTGGCGTTCTGTGGAAAAGGCAGTGTGGTTGATAGGGAAAAGATGGAAGGATCACCCTTCCAAAGGAAAGAATACAGATGCCCTTGGGTCGTTTGTATTTGTTGGTACTCCTCCCCATTATAGAAATCTAACATGATGGGGGCTGCCCAGTTCGCCAAAAATTCTCCTCGACTACATTCTCATCCAACGGCGTGGCTTGCCTTGCTGTTGAGATTATAGTGCTTTCCCGTTGGAAGTTTCGAACCATGATTCGACTCCCTAGATACAGGCCAGGTTTATACCCATCAAGAGAAGAATATATAGTATCTCCATGTGTGAATTTATGGTTGCGGAGGGCGTCCTTAAAGAACGAGAGGACAGGCCAGGCAAAGCCCGGAAGTTCTTTGCAGTTGTCAAGGAATTCATTCATCTCGTGCCACTCATCAATGTCCTAGTCTTGAACTGAATCCCCCGTAAGTTTAAAACCACTTATCCCTCGGCAACAGCCTCTTCTTTCCCAATTCCTTCAAGTGAGTCTTAGGGAATTCGAGCAGCAACAACTTGAGGGTCTTTCACTCAATAGTCGCAGCAATCTTCATTCTCTGCATGATGGGCCGAGGGATGCCTTGAAGCACCTACCATACAAAAGCTGTCAAAAAAAGGAAAGTGGAAGGTCTAGTCGTTTGCCGGGGTTCGGGTTAGAGCTCAACTCTGTTGTTGAGAGTTTCCTCCGCCTACCATTTTTCTTCTCCACCATGCGATGTGGTTTGACCTTGGCACTTGGAAGGACCGGGTTTCGGCCCGGCAGCCGAGGTCCTTTTGTTTCGGCAAAAGGACCCAAAACCATTTCCACCCAGGTCGGCACATTAAATCGTCCTGACGCAAGCCATGGAGGGGCGGACCAACTCGCCGGGCTCAAACAAGGTCCGCTCTTTGAATTGAGCGTCAGCCCGTTTGGCCGACCTGCAGGCGGTGAGTCATAGAATCGCCTTCAAATCTAGAC
>JACDDF010000325.1 GCA_013817135.1 Nitrospirales bacterium | reverse complement strand
ACCTTTGCTTGAATCATACAAGGACAGGCTTTTTGTTTCGGCAAAAGGACCCAAAACCATTGACGCCCCGCCCGGCCTCATCAGATTGATCAGACGCGAAGGGGGGAGACGGGCTAACTCGCGGGGCTCACACAAGCCCGTCAAGAAAAAGAGCGTCCGACCATGGGGACGGGCGGCAGGCGTCGGAGTTCTCAACTACTCTGTCATTCTGAGCCACCGGCGAAGAATCTGTGCCATTGCCGATGAAACTATTCCTGAGGTCGGGAAACTTGGAAGGTTGGTTGTGGCTTAGGAAAATTTCTTCGAGGTGAAGATTTTGGTTGACATATTTCGACCATTATTTAATTATCTGTTTGCTGAATTTATTCAGGAAGCGGTTGAACTGATTGGATTTATGGAAACCGTGTTTTGAACTTATTCAAGGAGTTGTTGTTTGTATATCAGCATATAATGCGGTGACAAAACGCTGGATGGGCAGGAAGCTGCGCAATGAACAAAGCTCATAAACATTTGCGGAAAAATTTCAAGGTCTGTTATAGAAAATCGAAGCCCCGCATCTTATCCAATCCATTTAATCAGAGTTAGGCTTGAAAAATGTCCCTAGAGAGCGGCAACGACTCAGAAATCTTGAAAACGAGGTACGAGGAATTGAGATCTGGGTACGAAAATCTCGTAAAGGAGGTAACCTTCACTCTTGAAAAAAAACTCAATACCGAAGGACTCGAAATAGTTAGCATCATGGGTCGCGTTAAGACATTGGAGAGCCTAATGGAGAAGATTGAACGCAAGCAGTATTCTAACCCTCTTGCGGATGTCACTGATCTTGCGGGTGTGAGGGTCGTGTGTCAATTCACGCCGGATGTGAAAACCGTAGACTCAATCGTCAGGCAGCTGTTTTCCGTCCTTGAGTCCGAGAATAAAGCAATCGCACTTGGAGCCGATCACATGGGATATTCCGGGACTCACCACCTAATACAACTCGACGAAAGGTATAAAGGTTCGAGATACGATGGCCTGGATATATTAAAGTGTGAAATACAGGTCCGAACCATCCTTCAAGACGCATGGGCGCAGATCAATCACTCTCTGGTCTACAAATCTGAAGCTTCCATTCCGGAAAGAGAGAGGCGGGAATTGAATAATGTCTCGGCGCTGCTTGAGGTTGCGCAGACCATCTTTGACCGGAGCCGTAAAATGCGCAAGCGATACGCAGAGGAGGTGAAGGAAAAGCAGAACACGCCTACCGAATTCCTTTCGCAACCTATTGATCGTGAGACTGTCGCCGCCTATACCAGTTGGAGGTATCCGGACCTTCCGATTAATGAGAACCTACAAGAGATGTTGCTTGAGCAGCTCGATCACAACCGCTACAGGACGCTTAAGAAGCTTGACGAGATGATTTCAATGGCAGAAAAGGCGGTCAATGCGTACAAATGTGTTGCCCCAGAGTTGTTCAAGTCTGGTACCGACCACATCACGAAGAGCCTCGGATTTACGGACAAAAATTTCCGGAAAAAGCACGCGTTTGGTCCCCGTACGTCGCAAGCATTATCCGATTATGAAAAACTAGTACCTAATCGAAGAGGTGACGCATAATATAATGTCGCCGCCAAATTCCAGAATTAGAGGGACAAATCGTACTTGGGGTCAGGCTTTGCAATTTATCAGCGGATGGCCATGCTTTGGGATAGTTGATTGAAATAGAAATCGAATTGCGTGATTGCAAGACCTGAGGCCAGGAATGAAGTTTTCAACCTCAAGGCAGCATTGTCGCTCTGATTCTGGTATTACAATTTCAGCCGGATTCACTGCACCACGAAGAGTACGCCAGCCATGGCGACAGATGTAACGATTCACTTGTGGGATTTGGAAGAATTACTCATGTAAGGAAAATGAACTTATTTTGATGAGTTGGGAAAAGCCTTGTAGTCGATGTAGGATTCTCATCAAACAAGGAGATCCTAATATTTATTTAGAAAGGGCATCCCAAGAGGAAACCGATTTTTTATCTTGGGTGCCCTTTGCAAAGGTTTGGCATAAGTCTTGTTACGACCAAGACTTAGAGGATGGAGAATTTTCTAATTAGTTGCTCTAAATCAAAATACCCACTACCCGTGATTGCCAAACCTGACCCCTGAAAAGAAAAACAAACTTACAACTGAAATCCAAACCCCTAAATGCAATGCGGGGTTTCGCCCCCGCGCCACGAGGCCCTTTTGTTTCGGCAAAAGGACCCAAAACCATTGACGCCCCGTCTGGCCTCATAAGAGGGGACGGACGCCAACTTGGGGAGAGCGGACCAACTCGCCTGGCTCAAACAAGGTCCGCAGGGGAAAAGAGCGTCCCTCCCTTTGGCCAGACGGCAGGCGTCGGAGTTCTCAACCACTCTGGCATTCTGAGCCCCTTCGACTCCGCTCAGGGCAGGCTCCGCGAAGAACCTGTGCCCAGCCGGACGATCATTTTCGTGCTGGAAAAGAGCCAAGATGGATTTAAGTGTTTGAGTTCGGCCACGAATTCTTTCCGAGGAAACACGAATCTTGCCTTGACTTATCTCTACGATTAATGAAGAACCCCGCAGCAAGCTGACGGGGTATCGAAGAGTTAGAGAATTTCAGTTGTTGGACACCTTCTTTGGGATAACTATATTTCCTCGTCTAACAGAGCTTTCCAGTACTTGACCGGAAAGATAATAGGGTAATGGATTTGCCACGCACAATGGGAACTCTTTCGCACTTTATCTTCATGTTGCCGTTTCACGCTGCAGGAGCGTACCAAAGAAAGATGACCCCGTAGCAAGCTAACGGGGAATTTTCAAGTTAAATAGGTACGAAATAAATTCTGAAGCAGATGTTCGCGTTCCTCTCCTGACATTTCCGCAATCTCTTGATTGGTCTTGATCGGGGCCTGCTTGAAGTCGCTTGGGACCACATTCGCCTGACGTTTCGGCGTCGTGTCGCTTTTGCTCACGACCCATTGAAATTCTCTCGCCAGGACCGGTACCAGTTGATCCGGATGATTAATGTAGCCCTGTTCCTCGAGTGCGGATGCGCTGATGAGGAGATTGACCTGATTGGGCTGTGAGGTGCGAGCCACCAGCAATAAAAATTCTTTCCCCTCCCGGTTCGCGACTTTTGGTTCAATGATGACTTTTTGGAGCGCATCTTTGGCCAGGGCTTCTTGAAATCTGGCGTAGTCGGTCCGATGTTCCATCATGTGATTGAACGCCCCAACAACCGTCTGGAGCGCGGCATCGACTCTGGCTTGCACCTGGCTACCTTCTTCGTCCGTCCCGAGTCTCTCGGAAAGATAAACACGAAACGGCACACCCTCAATGATATGCCCTAAAGAAATTTCGGTTCCGGTATCCGAAGCCACATGATGCTCTTCAGAACCTTTATGGCTGCCCATGGCCAATGGAACTATCGCCATCATCCACACCAACCCCAGGATGAAACCCCCAAATTTGCTTGACCAGGATCGCCCGCTGGCCCGGGGTCCGATCAGGTGAACCGGTGGTAAGCCATGTATGAACCTTTGCGCCATGTTTGCCGTCCGATATGAGTGTGAATCAAGGGGAGCTCCGAGAGTTACTCTTTCGTGATCCACTGCCTTCTCCTCCCTCTATTATGTCTTGCCTGGAATGACAGACCGACATTCAATTGATACTTTACACCCGCATGATCGGAATACGCATTTCTGTCGCTCCATAAAGCGTGAGGAAAAATTACGTATTTTTGTTTAGCATGGAGGGAGACCCATTCCGCCTGGAATATTCCTGGATGGGTACCCTCCCCTCAGGAACAAAGGGGACGCCTTTTGTATTACCCTTAGATCCATTTGGATCTGGGATTCGCCTGAAACCACCTAAATCGGGATCGTCTTCATGCTTTGGCACATCCTTGCTGACCTTGTCCTTCTGATCCACTTCGGCTTCATTGTCTTTGTCTTGTTCGGGGGAATTCTCACGATTTGGTGGCGCTGGATCCCCTGGGTTCATCTTCCTGCTGTACTTTGGGCGGCAGCCTTGGAATTTGGCGGGTGGATCTGCCCTCTGACTCCACTGGAAAACCGGCTCCTTCAGGCTGGCGGTGAGGCCGGATATGCGGGGGGATTTCTTGAGCATTATGCCCTGCCCGTCATTTACCCCCAAGGCCTCACCCATGAGATCCAATTGGTCTTGGGGTTCATCGTCGTGTTTTTTACGCTTGTGACCTATGGGTTTGTGTGGTGGCGAAAAGCCTCATATATATAGTTTTACTTAGTCAGCCTTCAG
>JACDDF010000324.1 GCA_013817135.1 Nitrospirales bacterium | reverse complement strand
GATGACGGCTCTCCCAAATGGAATAGGGATAAGACCATCCATAGTACGAGTAAAACCGGAAACGAATAACACTCTCCTTATTGTCTGTAAGCGGGAAAAAGCCTCCGTGCTTTTTCCCGCTTCGGGTTCTTCCTTCATTTCAAGACTTCTCACACCTTTTTCTATTCCTGAATATTCTCTTCAAAACCCTTTCTCATTTCATGTATCGGGCCTGGGTCATTTCGACCGAAAACATCCTCAACCAGGGTTTTCCACAGTTTTGTCCAAAAGCAGACTCTGGTATATAAACCAATCAATTTTTATTTCTCAAGAGATTGGAATCAAAGCATGTCATCTAAAAAACCTTCAACAAAAGGATCACGCACATCCACCCACCCCTCTAATAAAATCCGATACGCGGTTGTGGGTTTAGGATATATCGCTCAGGTCGCCGTGCTCCCGGCATTCGCGCATGCGAAAAAAAACTCGGAATTAGCGGCCTTCATCTCCGATGACCCCCAAAAATTGAAGCAATTGGGAAGAAAATATGGCATCAACGGTCTCTATTCGTATGACCAATATGAAGAATGCCTGGAACGGGAAGAGATTGATGCCGTGTATATCGCGCTTCCCAACCATTTACATTGCGAATATACCGTCAGGGCTGCGAAATCGGGTGTTCATGTGTTGTGTGAAAAACCCATGGCCCTCTCAGTCAAGGAATGTGAAACCATGATTCGCACAGCGGACCATCATGGCATCAAATTGATGGTGGCCTATCGGCTTCATTTTGAGGAGGCCAATCTTCGTGCCATCAAACTGGTTCAATCAGGAAAAATCGGCGAGCCTCGGTACTTCCAATCGGCCTTTAGTCTGCCGGTTAAAGACAAAAATAATATCCGGTTACGCGAGGAAACCGGCGGGGGAACGCTTTGGGATATCGGGATTTATTGTCTGAATGCCGTTCGGAACCTTTTTCAGGCGGAACCGGTTGAAGTATTTGCCAGCACGAGCGGACAGGGAACCGGCAGGTTTCAGGAAGTCGAAGAAATGTGCGCGGTCATGCTCCGGTTCCCGGATGATCGGTTAGCCTCCTTTATCTGTAGTTTCGGGGCCGCCGACGTTTCTGAATTTCGAATTGTGGGAACAAAGGGACAACTGAGGTTGACATCGGCCTACGAATATGTTGAACCCATTACTCATTACTTGACGGTGAACGGGAAGGAGAAAAAGCAAGTCTTCTCCAAACGCGACCAATTTGCTCCACAACTCTTAAAATTTTCTGATGCCATTGTGAACGACACGGTTCCCGAACCGGCAGGGGACGAAGGGCTCCATGATGTCCGAATAATCGAAGCTCTGTACCGTTCAGCCGAAAAAGGTCAGCCGGTCTCCCTCAAAGAAATACTCAGGAAACGGCGTCCAACCGTTCGGCAAAATCTCCGTCGTCCACCGGTTAAAAAACCCCAACTCGTTCACGCCAGCAGTCCGTCAGGATAGGAAACTGGAAGGCCATATATTCATATCTACATCAGGTGATTACACAGCAGGGAAAGGAGATTTATTCATGAATGAGAAATCTAACATGGCTGATTCCACAGAGTCCCATGCATTCGGAAATATGTCCCCGGCCTCGCCGTCTTATCTGCTGGAGGCTGAATTGGATAGGGAATGGGAACGTCGCCATCGTCAAGGAGATGCCGAACATTCTTCAGTGTCTTCAACCGAGGAGGAATTCGGAACATGAGTCAATCAATTGGGGCTAAACGATGGGCCATCCCGGAGGGTTATATTCCGGCGGGAAGTACCGGTCCGGAACCGCAAATGACGAGTCATGAAACGGCCTGCCTGCTAAACATTTCCAACGATCCTGCGCATGTGAACATCACCATTTTTTATTCAGATCGGGATCCCATAGGGCCCTATACCATTACTGTCCCCCCACGACGAACGAGACATATCCGTTTTAATGATTTAGAAGACCCTGAACCCATCCCCAGGGATACAGATTTCGCAAGCGTGTTTGAGTCCGATGTGCCAATCGTGGTGCAACATACCAGATTGGATTCCCGGCAGGCCGAAAATGCCCTCCTCTCCACCATTGCATTTTCGGACCATCAGTAACGCCTTTACGCGCGATTCCATACCCCGTCAGCTTCAAGGTTGCAAAACAAAAGAGGAACATACGACATGACCAAAACCGCCGCAGATGTGTTGATTGAGAAGCTTCAAAATTGGGGCGTAGAAGTCATATTCGGGCTGCCGGGAGATGGCATTAATGGAATTATGGAAGCCCTGCGCCAACGACAGGACGCCATCCGGTTTATCCAGGTGCGTCACGAAGAAGCCGCAGCCTTGATGGCGTGTGGGTATGCGAAATATACGGGAAAACTCGGTGTGTGCTTGGCGACCTCAGGCCCAGGCGGGCTTCATCTCCTGAACGGATTGTATGATGCCAAAATGGAAAAGCAACCCGTCCTCGCGATTACCGGTCACCATTTTCACGATCTCATCGACACCCATGCCCAACAGGACGTCAATCTCACCAGAGTTTTTGAAGATGTCTCGGTCTATAACACACGCGTGATGAGTGCCTCGCATGTCGAGAATGTCATCGACTTAGCCTGTCGGACGGCTTTGGCTTATCGTGGGGTGGCCCACATCAATTTTCCCGTCGATCTTCAAGAAGCGAAAGCAGACAGGGGCTATTCAAAACGTAACATTCCACACCATTCGATGGAAATTTTTACTCGCAGCGCCCAATTACCCCAGGAATACGACCTTCGACGAGCCGCGGAGGTCCTGAACGCGGGAAAACGGATTGCCTTAATGGCCGGCGCAGGTGCGCTTGGGGCAACGGATGAGTTGGAACAAATTGCCGACCTGTTGGGAGCACCCATTATTAAACCATTACTCGGGAAAGCGTCGGTGCCTGACGACAGTCCCTATACGACCGGCGGAATCGGATTACTAGGGACGGCTCCTTCACAGGAGGCATTAGAAGACTGCGACACGCTCTTTCTCATCGGAACCTCATTTCCTTATATGGAGTTTTACCCCAAGCCCGGGCAGGCTCGAACTGTCCAAATCGATCTAGATCCCGCGCGAATCGGACTTCGATACCCGGTTGAAGTTGGGTTGGTGGGTGATTGCCAAAAAACACTCCACCAGTTACTGCCATTGTTGCAACGGAATTCACACCGGAAATTTTTGGAACGGGCACAAACGGCCATGACCAAATGGCGGGCCTTGATGGAAGAACGAGGAACCAGAAAAGATAAGCCCATGAAGCCCCAGGTTGTGGCGTGGGAACTGGGGAAGCGACTCACCGACAATGCCATTGTTTCCTGTGACTCGGGGACCATTACGACCTGGTGGGCCAGACAAATCCCAGCCAAACGCGGACAAATGCATACGGTCTCGGGAACCCTGGCCTCCATGGCCTGCGGATTACCCTATGCGATTGCAGCCCAACTGGCCTATCCGGATCGGCAATGCATCGCGTTTTTGGGTGATGGAGGTTTCTCCATGCTCATGGCTGAGTTCGCCACCTGTGTCAAATACCAACTGCCCGTGAAAGTCGTCGTCATCAAAAACAATACGCTCGGTCAGATTAAATGGGAACAGATGGTGTTTCTGGGAAACCCTGAATACGGATGCGAATTGCAGCCCATCGACTTTGCGGCTTTCGCCAGAGCGTGCGGAGGGACTGGGCTGACCATAGAGGATCCGGCTGAGTGCGGGTCAATCATTGAGCAGGCGTTACAGACTCCCGGGCCGGTATTAATTCAAGCCATCGTGGATCCTTTTGAACCCCCCATGCCGGCGAATATTACGATGAGCCAGGCAGCCAAATTTGCCGAATCCCTGGCAAGAGGGGAACCGAATCGAGTCAAAATTGCACTGACAGCTCTGTCAGGCCGGGTTCGCGAGCTCATTTAGACCAGGAGCGATTCAGAAATATGCGTGGCAAACTTCCGGGGACAACGACCCTTCTCCTTTTTTTCCTGCGTGGGCTCTTCGAAGAAGAAATAGATACTAGAATAGAGGACAAGGCTACTTGACTCACCGATGAATCAGGAGGTGAAGGATGTTTACAATCGCATTTATATTATTATTAATTGCTGGAATTCTTGCCCTATTGGGATACGGCATTCTCACTTCTCCCATCGTTGGCCCCATTCGCGTCGCCTTTTATTTCATATTGATTTTGTCTTTCGTCACACTGTTTTACGGAATGGTTCAACAAGAAACTCACGTGAATCCCCGAGTCCCGACTCAGGAACGGAATTAAA
>JACDDF010000323.1 GCA_013817135.1 Nitrospirales bacterium | reverse complement strand
TGGCTAGCGTGGTAGGTGAACTACAGGGCGGTCCGTCAGGATCGTGCACACCCCAGTCACAGAGTTGTATCCCCGATTCGAGTTCAACTAGCGGCGCCTTGGGTAGATCGACAATGGCCACTTTGCGCTGATGACGGTCCAACTGATCCCAGAACGGCGCCACAGGTAACCGGTTTGCGGGGAACGCAGAGGTCTTATACGTACCTTGCTCAAGCTGGCGATAAAAGTAACGACCATGCCGACCTGGTTGGAGTCCAGTGTGAAAGGATGGCCAGACACTGCCGGTATAGATGCCAGGCGAATTGGCCGACACGCCTTGAAGCGCATTACGTGAAAATGCCGCCAGGTTTGGCATCACGCCCGCTTCTATCCACAAATGGATCAGGCTAGCCTCGGCAGCATCAATACCGATGAATATTACACGGGCCGGCTTTTTCATGAAGGAAGAGTTCCGAAAAGTCCAAAAATTTTAACAGGATGTTGAAAATAACATCTCCTCAGCATGGTCGAAGGGTCCGCCAGCGGCGGTCTCGCCACCGTGTTCGTCCTCACGTACTTCTCTGTACGCTCCGCCCGTCAAGATGGCTGCGGCTTTGCCACGGGAACGGCGTGTTTCGCGCCGGGGCTGGGTGGGCTACAAAGACGAACTTTTTGAACATCCTGCTTCTCGGAACAAACTCTAGATGTAGAAATGAGAATATCTTGTCCCTTGTCATTGATCAGAAGCTTTTTCAGAGTTTGGAATAAATTTGACAATAGACCCCTCGTGCCCGACCACATGCAGTTCTCCTGTTCGATCTTCGCCAAATGACGATATCTTCAAGTTCGAAATAAGCAAGAGGGTTTTTTTCCGTTTTGATACCCCCAGATTTCTCCTGAACAATAATCTCCGAAAACATACGTGCCCTGCAAAGCCGGTATCCGAGTGCCGGGGTAGACATAGCCGCCAGTTACCGAACAACGCCCCTGCTCATGGGGATATTCCGTCACGGGATCCACTAAAGCAGGAACAGTCCGGCCATTGCTTGAGGGAGTATAGCAGTGATTGCCTTCCAACAGCCGCCAGCCATAATTTTTCCCTTTTTCAATAATGTCAATTTCTTCCCAGGCGTGCTGGCCGACATCACCTGCCCATAAGTCGCCCGTGTTTCGATCAAATGAAAAGCGCCAGGGATTGCGAAGCACGATGGCAAATATTTCTGGTTTACCGGCTTTTCCCACAAAAGGATTATCCGGGGGAATCCCATAGGGCCGTGATTTGTCGACGTCGATGCGAAGAAATTACCCCAGCAATTCCTCTCGATCTTGCCCCCGGTTTTCCGGATCTCCACCAGAGCCCCAATCTCCCGTTCCAATGTACAACAAACCATCCTGACGAAATGCAATCATGTCCCCATTGTGGTTGCTGTAGGGTTGTGGAATGACTAACAGAACCGTTTCTTGAGGAGAGGCTTTGTCAGGGTCAGAAGACACCTGATATTCGGCAATGACCGTGGCTCCATCTTTCGCCCTGGTGTAATTCACAAAAAACCGGCCGTTCGAAGCATAGCGAGGATGAAAGGCCAAGCCCAGAAGTCCCCGTTCACCGCCCGCGACAACTTTGTCGGCGATATTTAGAAACGGAGAAGACTGTTGCTGATCTCCGGTCACAATAACAATGCGGCCACCCTGCTCGACGACGAACAAACGGTCGGTCTCGTCCGGACTCGGGGTGAGAAACAGCGGTTTGGAAAAAGCTTCTTTCACCACAGGTTGCAATTGGCTGGGACCATTGAGAGCCCCAGGTTTTCCGGAAAAACTCCAGCTCATGGATACCCACAGTGTGAAGCCCATAAAGGCGAGGATGCCTGTGAAAGCGGGGCCAACTGGCATTCGAAGCCGTCCGTTAAGCCGGAATTTCTGGATGAGAGTGGAGGGAAACAGGCATTGCACGGGAAAACGGCCCCTTGTTATAACCTGATGAATCCTAAACAACTGAGGGAGAAGCTATAATTCTGAAATATGAATCCGATGTCTAAGATAATGAATATGCGCGAGGAAATTTCTATCAAATCTGTCGGGGCCAGGTCAAGGAGACGCCATTGGGTATTCCTCTGAAGGAATAGGAATGCGAAGCACATGGTTGAGGGCGTGGTCAAGGCGGCCAAGGGCTGGACGTACGACGCCGTCTCGATCGGGGACCCCGGCCCCGTGAGCCGGGGACACTCCTGGAGGAACCGAAGAATTGGGCAAGCGGGTGGGTAGGATTCGATTGTGAGTAGGCCTTTGGATGTCCTGTCAAACTGATCAACGATGCGGCCTTGCAGGCTCTGGGGAGCTACGAAGGAGGCAGGATGCTCTTTCTCGGCTTGGGAAGGGGGCTGGGGTCGGCGCTGATTGCGGACCATGTGATCATGGCCATGGAATTCGCCCATTTGCCTTACAAAAAAGGCAGGACCTTTGAGAACTATGTGGGGCGCCGAGGGGTCGAACGATCCGGGAAAAAGAAATGGCGCCGGGCGGTTGACGATGTCGTGAGCCGATTGAAAGCTGCGCTGGTGGCTGACTACGTCGTGCTGGGCGGAGGAAAGGCGAATAAGTTGCAGCCCCTCCCGGAAGGCGCCCGTATCGGCGACAATGCCAATGCCTTCCTCGGCGGACAACGCCTGTGGGAAGAGAGATGGATAGGCAGTTGAGACCAGAACGACCACGGACGTCACGCTGGACGAAGACATCGCGGATCGTTTTTCTGCTCGACGTGGACAATACCTTTCTCGACAACGATCGAGTCGCGGCCGATCTTCGGCAGTATCTCGAACGTGAAATCGGACGCGTGTGTCAGCGGCGGTACTGGACGATTTTCGAGCAACTGCGCGCGGAACTCGGCTACGCCGACTATCTCGGAGCTTTGCAACGGTATCGGGTCGAGCATGCCCACGACTATCATTTGTTTGCGATCTCCTCCTTCCTGGTGAACTATCCCTTTGCGAATCGGCTCTACCCGAATTCGCTGGATGTGGTGGAACGGTGCAGGAAATGGGGAACGCCCGTCATTCTCTCGGACGGGGATGTAGTGTTTCAGCCGCGCAAAATCGAGCGATCGGGCCTGTTCGAGGCGGTGATAGGCAACATGTTGATCTACATTCACAAAGAACACGAGCTGGATGAGATCGAGCGCCGCTATCCTGCCGATCATTATGTGCTGGTGGACGACAAGCTCCGCATCTTGACGACCGTCAAGCAAGCCTGGGTGCACGGGTGACGACTGTGTTTCCCCGCCAGGGGCATTCCGCCAACGACTCCAAGATCCTGGCAGCGTTTCCGGCGGCTGATATCACGCTGGATCGAATCGGCGATTTGCTCGAATATAATGTGCACACGTTGGTCTCCGCCGGGCATGGTCATAAAAGAAAGGTCGCGAGGACGAAGGCAAGAAGCTGAGCACGTGCGGCTCAATTATACAAGAATAATGGGCCAATGCGTTCAACTCTTTTGGGATTAACCGCGCGACCCCTCAGCAAAAAAAAGAAAAAAGAATCACACAAAACCGATAAGGGTCGATTCGCCAGGACAGGTGTAGGGAAATCAAATGGATTCGTGGAAAAGAAAAAGGGGTCAAGTCTGTTGTTGTAAATTTTTTTCCATTCCCTCCAGGGTCGAGCCGAGGGCATCCGTGAGGAAGGTGAAAGATGTGCCTCCCTCTGTCCGACTAAGGAAGTCATCAATACCCAAGCCAGTCAAAAGCATCGCCCCTGGTGATCCACCGGATAATTCCTGTACCGGGTTCAAGCCATCGTAGAGAAAGTCGGTGGTGACGCCATTGACCGTCTTACTTAATCGCCATACGTCCCTCCGCTGCTTTGGGCGAGATCCCCATTGGCGTCATAGGAGAATGCGCTCCAGAATCTATACAACAACAGACTTGACCCCTAATTAAATTTGGGCTTCCGCTAGCAAGAATCTATCGACAGATCCGCAAACAGAAGGCCTCCAATGACTAATCCCTCTCCCTTATCTGATGCTGATGCCCGGCAAATTGCGGAAACGACGTTTGATCGCAACGTGGTCGTGCTGGCCGGAGCCGGGACAGGCAAAACGACGCTGTTGGTGAATCGTTTGATTCATGCGCTTCTGAGGGAGCCGCACCCGTTACGCTTGACCGACATGTTGGCTCTGACCTTTACGAATAAAGCTGCCAATGAAATGAAAGCGCGGCTCCGCGACCGGTTGCATGGGTTGCTGGCTGATTGTGAGGCGGAAGCCGGAAGTGTCGGGTCAGGTGGTGCAGGCCTGGAG
>JACDDF010000322.1 GCA_013817135.1 Nitrospirales bacterium | reverse complement strand
CGCCATGGTCGTTCATAACGGATTGAAAATCTTCCCATTGGCCCAAAATGGTCGGTTCCGTTCCTTGGGAAGAGGCCTCCGAGCAAACCGGGAGTGGACCTAGGGAAATAAAAATGAGCAGGCAACAGATGCCATACCTCATCCCGTGCCCCCTCTATCGTCTAAGTATGTGCGGTGATGCCTCCAATATCGGAATAATCCAGCACTCACGTCCCGACGCAATATCCTTTATATGGACCGGAATGGCCCTCCTGCTGGCAGGAACCTACCAGATCGCCCTGAAATGCTGAAGTTCGAGGCGGCGGCAGAAGTCTTGCAGTTCGCGAGTGGGTCTATGCAGTTCGTGGCAACTTCGAGCCGTGTTTCCGCTAAGGCAGGACATCGGCCTCTTAGGAGTTCCTTCACGATGGTCTTTTCCCTCTTGGAATTCCTCCAGGCTAGTTTCCGGATTAGGAAACCGGGCAGACGCTGGCTGGGACAGGTTGACTAGCTTCCGATGCCCGTCTGGGGATGCAACCAGATGAGGGAATCCGTTTGGTTTTGGTCATACCGGTTCCCGCGTTTTGTGCGTCTCCTCACGCCCGGCTTGGAAAATTTCAGGCACATTGGAATGACTGGCCTCCATGGACTTACGGACGAAGAGGACTAGATCTTGATAGGTTGTTACCGTATTTCCTTTGGAGATCTCGAAAATTCCTGTTCCTTCGTTGACATATTCACGAAGTTGTTCCTGCGTGACTCGCCCCGATTGCGGTGTGAAGAGGAGCCTCGTGAGCCAGCAGATCAGGATTCCTCCAACGATTCTCGTCTCGTCGTATGGCTCCCATACCCCATTGGTCTTTTTCACGAACGATTTTTCGATTGAAAGGAATGGCGGTGAAGGGACTGAAAGATGGCCTTCATTCCAGCCATGACCATGTCAACTCGGTTACCGAGCCTTTTCGCTTGCCAGACCACCGTTTGATGCATCGTGCCGATGGTGTGCCCCACATCCCCTACAGCATAAAAAAACACTAAGGCATGGGTGACCCCGTCCTTAGCTTCATCAGCGATAACACGCACATTTTGGCTTGTGCCGTGAAAATTATTCAAGATATGCGGTACAACCCTGTTGAGCTGCCCAAAGAATTGCCCGGCCTGATGCGCCGTCCTTCTGATTTCAATCATAGTCCAAACCATTGAAATCACCAGAATAACAACTGCCACAACAACCAGTACGACGGCCACTTCGATCAACCCGTTCGTCATATTTCATCGCCTTGAATCATAGTCTTTATCCGGCGGACATCCATTTTGAATGGTGTCCCACAGCTCTTCCACGTGTTGAAGCATCTTCCCGCTGCATAGCCTTTTTCACTTTAAGCAAAATAAATTCTTACTGTTATTCTTCCCAAGGTAACAGAGTGAGCAAACGCCTCTAATGGACAAAACATGGAAGTTTTTTGGAAATTGTCCAACACGCATACGGTTAGAATAGTTGATGCCTTAGCCATTCTTTTACTCCGCATTGAGACTTTGTTGAGGTTTGATTGAGGGAAGGTTTGAGACCGTGAGAGATCATCAAACGTAAAAAACATAGAATTTGAGGGAGTTCAGGCAGTAAATAGATTGGAATGAACATTTGGTTCAAGCACTTGCGGCATGTGAAATTCTTGACTCTCTCCTACTTCCTTTTCCACAGGCTGTTCAGAATTCTCATAACCCGAAAATTCCTCACTCAAGACTTCCGTGGTTCATCTGTACACATGCTCCTATTCGGATGTAGATTTGTCTACACCATGGAAGGCAATAATTCGGATAGGTTAAACAATATGTGCAGATGGATTCTTGGTAGGAAAATTACGGTTCTTTACCATTGCACAGAGAAATCCTTGCTCGCAGGCTTTAATCAGTCAAGGACTCGACTTGTCCGAGCAGGCCGGGAATTTTAATCACATTTCTATTTTCACAATTGGAGATTTATCAATGGCTTTTTCATTAAAATTTATGGTTTCAACCAGTGCGCTCATCCTAGGGTTAAGCGGAATGGCGTGTGGTGCAGAAGACCCGCAACCGTCCGGCAATAAACAATCACAATCCGGTCAGCAGACATCTGAGTTTGCGACGATCAAAGGGGAGATTCAGAAAATCGAAGGGGATGTGTATACCATTGAAGAAGTAGAAGGGGGGCAAGTGCGTTTGCACCTTGATCAGAGCGCACTTCAAGGGAATTCTTTCAAAGAGGGAGATAAGGTCCAAGCCAAGATCCTGAAAGGGGACGAAACGTATACCGTCCGTTCAGCCAAAAAGGCAGGCCAATCCTCCATGCATGCTCAATCACCTTCGGGAGGGATGCAATCGGAACAACCCACGACATCCCAAAGTCAAAGTTCTCAACAGGACGGAACCTTCACTAAAACCGTCCGTGGTGAAGTGAAGAATATTGATGGGAATGTCTACTATGTTCAAGATCCCTCAGGAAAAGAGGTTCGCCTTCGCATCGATCAATCAGCGGAGAATCAGGGAGACATTCAGAAGGGGGATACCATTGAAGCCTTAGTAACAATGGAAAAGGAATATCACGTCATTTCAGCAGAGCCCTTCGGAAACCAATAGACTGTTTATTCTCTTTCATGAAAGAGGGTCTGCGCATAGGTGTCAGGCCGGGGATAACCCGGCCCGACGCCTATGTGTAATAGAAAAATAACCTCCCTCAAACCGAATAGCAGCAAATTGAGAGGAAGACTTTTCCTCAACATTTTCCATGTTGAGCAAGAATTAATCATTTGAAGGGTGATCGATGCCCAAAATAGGGGCTCTACCTGTAAGGGGTGTCTATACAAAATCGATGTCATTTTATCTGAATATTATTAATGACCGATTCTACCCCCTTTACACGATTTGCGGCTTGAGCAGCTTGCTGCCGTTGAGACTCCTCCTCGACGAACCCCCCCAGAGTGACCACACCCTGATTGACTGTGATATCGATAGGTGCGGCATTCAGCTTGGGCTCTTGAACGAGCGCGAGTTTAACCTCGGCGGCGATCTTCTCGTTCACTGAAGAAACACCCTCATCATGACCAAGACCGGTCGCGCATCCGCCGAACGTCACGAGAAGAAAGATGAGAGTGAGCAAACAAAAAATGCTACGCCGTCCGACTGATAAGTCAGATTTTCCGGAGACTATGAAGCTTGGACATAATGAGTTGAGTCTCATGAATTACACCAAAAATGGTTTGTTTGAGTGTGTACCACAGATTTTTCGTTTTTCTCTGTTGAGAACAGTATATCTCAATGGGGATTTGAGAAGACATTCATTGGCAGTGACAGGTAATTCATATCACCATTAACTGAGCTCGCACTGCTCTGGGGTATTTTTAGCCCATTTCGGCAAATCCCGAAACTCTAAAAGGAATGATTCGAACATATCGATGGTAAGAAAAACCACTCAAACTCATTGGGTTCGCAACACCCTGGTTACAATTGCCATCTTGTTAGCTGTGATGGCCATATTGGTTGCGGGAGGTCTAGCCGTCCTCAATTCCCAATGGGCACTTGACCTTGTTGAATCCAAGTTGACCGAACAAGTCGGTCAACAAGTGAAAATCGGCTCATTTGAGTTAGAGTTGGGACAACAGATCCGTGTTCGGATCGCAGAGGCATCAGTCGCGAATCCATCATGGGCCTCGAATCCTTTCCTGGCCTCAGTGGACGCGCTAGAGGTGTGGATTGACCCGATCGAACTCCTTGGGGGTGATCTGCTCATCACCGACATACAGACAACAGCACCGGTGGTTCATCTTGAACGCTCTGTCCACGGCAGGGCGAATTGGGCCATGGGAAATGGGGCTCATCCTTCCTCTGCTGACCAAGAGGATCAAGCGCCGCGCAAAGAAGAATCAGCTTTCGATCTTCCACGCATTGAATCCCTGGTTGTTACTGGTGGGCGTCTCACCTATAGTGATATTCCGAACGATATCTCCCTTGCACTCTCGTTTCACTCCCGTGATCCCGGATCATCCCCTGATCAAAACCGTCTAGTGGCCGATGGCGGCGGACACATTGTCGGACAACCGATGACGATCAGCATGACGGCAGAGTCGGTGCCATTGGTGAGAAAAGCAGAGAACAATCGCTTTCCTCTGGAAGTACAGGTTAAGGCTCTCCACGCCATGATGCACATTAAAGGCAAAGTCGATGCCCTCCTTGCCCCTGAGACAGCGAATCTCCAAATCCGAGTAGAAGGTCAAAATCTTTCGCAATGGGATAAAGTCTTAGATATGGAGTTGCCCGCAC
>JACDDF010000321.1 GCA_013817135.1 Nitrospirales bacterium | reverse complement strand
AGCCCAAGTAATTCGACTAAAAAGACCACGCCGGCAATATCTCCCCCCAATTGCCGAATCAAATGGACCGTAGCCGCGGCCGTTCCTCCAGTGGCAAGAAGATCATCAACCACAAGCACGCGCTCTCCCTTTTGAATCGCATCACGATGAATCGCCAAAGCCGTCGAGCCATACTCTAAATTATAATTGACTTCAAACACATCTGCGGGCAATTTGCCGGGCTTCCGAACAGGAACAAACCCGGCATTCAAGTGATACGCCAATGGGCTCCCCAAAATAAATCCTCGCGATTCGATTCCAACCACTCTAGTAATGCCGGCATCCCGATAGTGTTGAATACATTCATCGATGATGGAACGAAAGCAAGCAGGATTGTTTAATAAGGGCGTAATATCGTAAAAAAGGATACCGGGTTTGGGAAAATCCGGGACCTCGCGAATATGTGCTTTATAGTCCATAAATTAACTGCTCAATCCTAATGAAGCCTATGGATTCTTCCATTTTTGAGATCGGAATTACCCGATCCGCAATGCCCCCTATCCCTTACAGAAAAGTACGAAGGATTTGAAACCGTTCAGTTTGCCTGTTTGGTTCTTTCCAGTCAACTATTACCTGAAGAACTTGAGAGAGAGGAGGCCCTTTGTGGAGGGCTTGGAGAAAGGTCCCAACAGATGCTTGTGGCCCCTCAACTTCCAATTCGACTTCTCCTTCAGCACGGTTTCGCACCCACCCATGCAATGCCCTGTTGTTGGCCTGTATTCGCACAAATGCTCGAAACCCGACTCCTTGAACTTTTCCACTGACACAGGCATGCGCTCGAACAATCTCTTCCATTTGTTCTTCCAATTTTTCCGGTCATTCCTTTTCAACCGGATACCGTGCTTCAAGATTTTTTTGTTGAATGGTTAGCGGCATAATCCTGTAGCAGTTGCTTTCCCACCTTCGTGCCTTCTCGGATACAATCAGGGATACCGATGCCATACATTCCTGCTCCCGTCACATAGAGGCCTGGCGAATTGGCTAATTGTTCCTGAACCTTAGCCAACCGGTCCCGATGTCCGAGCGCATATTGAGGCATTCCCTGCTTCCATCGATGGACTTCTGTATAGGTTGGAGCGGTCGTGATCCCGACCATAGACGTTAATTCTCCCCGCACACACTCCACAAGTGAGCTATCATCCTGCTCAAGAACCGTCTCTCGCCCTCGACCACCGATGTAACAACGGATCAGCGTTTCTCCAGCCCTGCTCCTATCCGGCCACTTTAATGAAGTCCAGGTTGCGGCAAGCAATCGGCGTTGTTCTTTCCGGGGAACAACAAATCCGAATCCTCGAATCTTCGATCCAATGGATTCAGCGGGATAGGCCATAGAAATCGTAGCTGTCGAGGCATAGGGAATGCCATCTAACAGACCCGCTGCTTCAGGCTGAAAGGCACGAAGTAAGCGAGCCGTCTGATATGCCGGAGTGGCCAACACGACGGCATCAGCTGGAAGCCGATCTCCATTGTCCAACATGACGTGAAACATTTCCGACTCCGGAGTCGGAGGCTGGATGTCCAGACACTCGACTCCTCCAATTAATCCTACTCCACGTTCGCGCAATGTCTCCACCAAGGTCCGAATCAGCTCACCTAATCCCCCTCGAAGCGACATAAACATCGTCGTGGCTTCGCCTGATGAGCGCGGGGGGGCTGGCGCGTTGGCCAGAGCCTTCCGCATTCCCTTAATGACACTGCCATGTTCTCGCTCTAATTCGCGAAATCGAGGAAAGGTCGACTCAATACTCAGTTCATCTGCATCCCCGGCATAGATGCCTGCCACCAATGGTTCAATGAGGTTCTCGAAGGCTTCAGTCCCAAATCGTCGACGAAAAAACTCTCCCAGTGATTCGTCAGCCGGCCAAGGATCCCGCCTTGGCCAAAAGCGTTCGGCTGCCATGCGAAGCATTCCACCCCAGGATAAGAGTCCGCTGGAAACAAGGGTATCAACCCGTCTTGGCCGAAAGGCCAATAAGCCTTGTGGCAGTTCTCTCAAGGCTCCCCGGCAAAATGAAAATGTTTGATTGTGTTGTGAGTTGGTCGAAATTAATTGATCTTGTAGCCCCAAGGTTCGGCACAATTCGAGCGCCCAGGGCTTGGACGTTAGAAAGGAGTCAGGTCCCCCTTCAATCAGATAGTTGTCTGTGACATGTGTCAGAATTTTTCCACCCCACCGAGGCTCTCGTTCAACGACTGTGCATTGTACGGCCGTCTGCGTATTCTCCGCTTCCTCCATGAGGGCATACGACGTGGCGAGTCCGGATATCCCTCCTCCCACAATAACCACTTGGTACGGTGTCTTCCTCATGAAGTCTCGAGCAATCAACAAGGAAATGCTAGAACGTGGTTAGAAATTGAAATAAGCAGGGTTTCATGGAGGGACGGGAAAAAGCTGACAGGGAAAAGCACCGCTACATCATTCACATGAGGAAGGCGTTGAAAACCGCCGAACACATTCAATGGCAAATTCAACGCTGTGCAGAGGGGTATTGGGAAGAATTCCGTGACCTAAATTAAAAATGTGACCGGGTCTGCCACCAGCTTGCTGCATAATATCCTTAACCCGACGCTCGATTTCTTTTTCCGGGGCGAACAGTACCAGGGGGTCCAGATTACCTTGAATGCTCACATCAAACCCGATGGTCCTCCATGCTTCATCCAAACGAACACGCCAGTCGACGCCCATCACATCGCTTCCAGCCTTTCGCATAAGCGGAAAAAGCCCTGTCGTCCCCGTTCCAAAATAGATAAGGGGAATCCCTTCAACCCGTAGGGCTGAAAAAATATTTTGAACATGAGGAAGGACATATTCTTCATAATCGCCAGGACTTAAACAGCCGACCCAACTATCAAAGAGTTGAATGGCTTGGGCGCCTGCTCGACTTTGCACCCGTAAATATTCCACGACAACCACCGACAGTTTGGACATTAATTGATGCCACACGGTTGGCTGCGAGAACATCAAATGTTTGGTTCGGGCATAGTCACGTGAGCTTCCGCCCTCAATGGCGTAACTGGCTAACGTAAACGGCGCTCCGGCAAATCCCAGTAACGGGACTCGATTATCGAGGGCCTGAAGTGTCTGGCGAATGGCTTCTCCGGCATAAGCGAATGCCTCCCCATCGACCGGACGCAGATCCACAATGCCCATCTCACCTCGTATCGGGTTATCAATAACCGGACCCTTCCCCTCAACAAATTCCAGGTTTAATCCCATGGCTTGTAGGGGCAACAAAATATCCGCAAAAATAATTGCCGCATCCAGATCAAAGCGATTAATAGGTTGAAGCGTGACTTCGGCAGCTAACTCCGGTGTTTTGCATACCTCTAAAATAGAATGCTTGCGTCGAATAGCCTGGTACTCTTCCATGTATCGTCCTGCCTGACGCATAAACCAAACGGGGGTCCGGTCTACAGGCTGACGCATACAGGCTTTTATAAATCGGTCATTCATGGCGGGCATTCTACGAATGGAGGAAAAGTGAGTCAATCAATAACGTTCAAAAAGTGATGCGAGTTGGTATTATGCACGGCACATTGACTTTATGATCCAAAACGATCTCCCTCTCTTGCCTGTTGAATACGACGGAACACCACCAAGCATTTCGGGTCATGGCAAAAGAGGTGCTAGCTCTTGCCGGATTCTTTGGGCCTGCCCCTCCACAACATCTCGTTGATCATCGGACATGTGCCACGCTTCATCCGGCTGCAGTTCAATGCGATAGTGTTGTTGATCAGTCGAAAACCACTCAAAGTAAGGATGGGGGTCAAGAAGAGGGTGCGGATCAAATGACATGAGACTGACTTTGCCTAGTTGAGGGATGGAAACATCATATAGCGATTCCGCTGCCTGAGGATCATCTAAAAATCGTGGGTTTTGAAAACCAACGACTTTTCCGGCAATCTCTCCAACAAAATCACCAACTAAATACACATCCACGGTTTCCAGCCCAGCAAAGGTAATTTGCCCAACAACCGATCCGACAATCCGATTGTCTAAAAATCCTTCCTTCACCCACCGTGCATTAGCAAATGTTTCAGCCATAACAAATATTATTAAAAAAGGAAAAATTCCGCTCAAGGACGTGGGAACTGAAAGTCACAATATCAGAAACCACGAGTTAGGGTTTACATAAGGGACATTTGAGTTGCATGGTGGCATCAGTATTTTCCAAATATTCCAGAGCCGTATCCTTATCTGGGTATTCCGTCCACCCGCCTTCCCAAAAGTCCGACCGATGCGGGCCTGAA
>JACDDF010000320.1 GCA_013817135.1 Nitrospirales bacterium | reverse complement strand
GCTTTTTGCAGATTTGGTTTCAGATCCGCCTATTCTTTGTGGTCTTTTAAGACTTCTGATATACTTTTCCTTACGACAGGGAACAATCCAATCTGATGCTTTCACCTTCTTAATACTTAGGTGGAACCAAGTGGATACCGACTATCATTCATCCAGCCCCGAACCAAACTAAGTGGTTTCCGGCCAGTCGCGAACAACGACCCAACGTCGATACATCCAAGTTAACCGAGAGATCATGCATAAAAAAGTGAAGTTCATCTATTTCCCCTGTAGCGCGGAAAGACTCTAACAATCCTAATTCCGACTCCGCCATTGTCGCCCACCCTCTGAATTGATAGGTCTCAAAATCTCCCATGGGTATATTCAATTATTTCATTAGCCATTTTTCCCAAGACATGGCCATCGATCTAGGAACTTCCTCCACCTTAATTTATATCATGGGAAAAGGGATTGTCTTGAACGAACCCTCCGTGGTGACAGTTGAGACAAACTCAAAAAAACTTCTAGCGGTTGGGGAAGAAGCGAAGCGAATGATCGGGCGAACCCCTGGCAATCTCACCGCCATTCGTCCCATGCGAGAAGGTGTCATTGCTGATTTTGACATGACAGAACGCATGTTACGCCATTTTATCCAAAAAGTTCATCGCGGGGGAACTCTCCTCAGGCCACGAATTATTATTGGGGTCCCGTCCAGAATCACGCAAGTCGAACAACGTGCCGTCAAGGAATCAGCAGAATTGGCTGGTGCACGGGAAGTTTATCTCATCGAGGAACCGGTGGCCGCTGCCATTGGAGCCGGATTGCCAATTACTGAGCCCTCCGGCAACATGGTGGTCGATATCGGAGGAGGCACAACCGATATCGCCGTGATCTCCTTGGGAGGAATCGTTTACAGTGAATCAGTCCGGGTCGCGGGCGATCAATTAGATGGAGCCATCACAAGCTATCTCAAGCGGGAATACAGCCTGTTAATCGGCGAACACATGGCAGAACGCATCAAGATGGAAATCGGCTCAGCCTACCCTCTGCCTGAAAAAAAACAAATGGCCGTCAAAGGGCGAGATGTGGTGTCTGGCATCCCCAGAACGATTCTTGTCGACGACAATGAGATACGAGAAGCTTTACAAGATTGCCTCACCATCATCATCCGAGCCATTCGTCTGGCTTTGGAGAACACTCCGCCGGAATTAGCAGGAGATATTATTGACCGGGGGATCGTGCTGACCGGAGGCGGGTCAATGCTTCAAGGGCTGGACAATCGACTACGCGAAGAAACGTCCCTACCCATCGTCACTGTCGATGACCCCTTAACCTCGGTCGTCTTAGGAGTAGGAAAAACTCTCGAGGAATTTAGCCTCCTTCGGAAAATTTCTTCGCATTCCAGGCTGAATCCCTGAGCTTCCCTCTATTTGCATGCCTCGATCAGAGCCGAATTTTCCCATATCTACGAGTATCCGTCGAGTTCTAGGAATTATCTTCATTCTATTCCTCGCACTCCTGCTGTTTCTGCCGCGACAATCGCAGGAATGGTTGAGTCATGCGGGAGGACCTTTCGCACGAATTCTGGAAGTCCCCCTGCATGCTGTAGCCTCGATACAGGATTCTATCCGTCACGCTTGGGACCATTACATCGCACTACAGAATGCGTGGGAAGAAAATCAACAGCTCAAGCAGGAAGTTCAGCGCTTACAAGGTGAGAAAAACTTTCTTCGAGAAAAAGCCATTATAGCCACGCAATTTCAACAATTGCTGGCGTATCAGGAAACCACACCCATGACGACCCTTCCGGCTCGAATCATCGCCAGAAATGTGTCCAATTGGTATCGGGCCATAATCATCAATAAAGGCAATCAAGACGGCATTCATCCGGAAATGGGAGTCATCACTGATGCCGGAGTGGTAGGTCGTGTCGTACGAGTAAACCCCACGACAGCCATCGTGCTTCTACTTTCCGACCCCAACGTCGCGATCACCGGGATGATTCAAATAAGCCGGGATGAGGGGCTGGTACAGGGAACCCCTCAAGGACCCATTCATATGAAATATCTGCCTCCTCTTTCCCCCGTTCAACCAGGAGATCCAGTGGTCACATCTGGATTAACGAATGATTTTCCCCGTGGACTCCAAATTGGCCGGATTCACGAGGTCACCAAAGCCGATACCGATTTATTTCAATTGGGTGAAATTGAGCCAATTGTGGATTTTGCCAAACTGGAAGCGGTCCTGGTGATTACCTCATTTCAGCCTGCTCTCCCTTCATCATTACCGAAACCGGCGGTCTCTCCTTCTCCCTAATGTAATCACGTGACTATTTTTCTCAACATCGTTCTGTGCTTTGGAGTTGTTCTGGCCCAAGCCATCCTTAGCACGATCCTTTCCGTCAAAGGGATTTACCCTGATTTATGTTTCATCTTAGCCTGCATGATCGGGTTTCTTTCAGGTGAATACAAAGGACTGATGATCGGACTGACGGTTGGCCTCTTGCAAGACCTACTCACTCCAGGCGGAATTGGGCTCAATATGATCATAAAGGCACTTGCTGGGGGCTTGGCTGGCATTACAACCCACACATTTTCCACAGTCACCAGTGCCGCAGTCCTGCTCGTCACCTTCGCGTTGTCGTTAGGATGTGGATTGGCCTCTCTCGTCGTGGCATACCCGGTTGTGGATGCCCCAATCCTGTTGCACGCTCTCTCCTCAGGACTGCTCCCGCAAGGACTCTATAACAGCCTTCTGACCTTGGGAATGTTCTGGCTCATCAAGTTCATTGGCCAATCGGTGAGTATGGTACACTTAGGCCAGGGACCACGATAAGACCCACACAATGTTGGACACTTCCCGCCAAGCCAATGAACTTGCCGATATTCAAAACCGATTAATTTTCGTCAAGATCGGCTTTCTGATGCTGTTAGTGTTACTGGGGTTACGTCTTTGGCAATTACAGGTTCGAGACGGATTGCACTATCAAGAACTCGCCCGCGACAATCGCACTCGAACCATTGTCTTAGAACCGGCTCGCGGGCTTCTGTATGACCGGAATGGCGAACTCCTCGCCAATAATATCCCCAGTTTCCAACTGTATCTTTCTTTGGAAGACCTACAAGACCGTGAAGCCCTTCTGGCTCAGTTACCTCAATTCGTAGATATTGACCAACAAGAGATTTCCAATAAACTGGCACTCAGGAATCGAAGAGGCCGAGTTAAAATCAAAGCCGACATTACCCTTAAAGAGGCGGCACTCATTGAATCGCACCGGCTGGAACTCCCCGGGGTAGTGATTCAGCCGGAATATCAACGTCACTATCCACTTGAGAACTACGCCTCACATGTCCTGGGTTATGTGGGTGAGATTTCCGAATCCCAGCTTAAGGAGCCCGGATTTTCCAATCTTCAGGGAGGACGCATCATCGGACAAAATGGAGTGGAGCGGACATTTGATGAATATCTGCTAGGAGAAACGGGAGAAGAAGTCATTGAAGTCGATGCCCTGGGATATCCGAAACGGTCACTCTCCGTTCAACGTCCTCTGGCTGGGGATGACCTATACCTGACTCTCGACATTCGACTTCAACGGCTCGCAGAAGACCTGTTGGGAGAGGAAGCCGGAGCCATTGTCGCCCTGGATCCCTGGAATGGAGACGTCCTGGCGCTGGCGAGTAAACCTGGGTTTAATCCCAATGATGTCTCAGGAGGGATTAGCGCCAAGGACTGGCAACGATTTCTCAAAGATCCCCGCCACCCCCTCACCAATCGAGCCATTCAAGGCCAATATCCTCCGGGGTCGGTATTTAAAATCATTATGGCCGCAGCCCTCTTGGAGACTCAAACCCTCAGCGCACACGAAATGATACCCTGCCATGGAACATTTCCCTTTGGAAGGCGGGCCTTTCGTGATTGGAAGGCGGGAGGGCATGGTCAGGTCGACTTAACCAAAGCCATTGCGGAATCTTGTGATGTTTACTTTTACAAGGCCGGCAATCAATTGGGTATCGATCCCATCGCCACCTTTGCCCGTCAGTTCGGATTAGGTGAAAAGACAGGCATTGCGCTCCCTTCAGAACGGTCTGGCCTCGTCCCTTCCTCGGAATGGAAAAAAAGAGTCAAACGGGAACCATGGTACCCTGGAGAGACCATTTCAATTTCCATTGGGCAAGGATTTTTAACCGTGACCCCCCTTCAGATGGCGAAAGTGGCTTCCATCGTCGCGACCAATGGACGAGTGGTCCAACCCCGGTTGCTCAAAGCTTCCCGACTTCGGCGAACCGGCAATCTCAAAGAAGAGCCTGAGCCACCC
>JACDDF010000319.1 GCA_013817135.1 Nitrospirales bacterium | reverse complement strand
GACTTTGACAGGGGAATTAAATCGTTTAAATAAAGAGATTGCCTGGCATTTTCGGCAAGCCGACCATGCCAAGCTTACGGAGTAATGGAAGAACCTGTATGAGTAGGGAATATAAATGAGTGTCTATCGTCGTTTCCAAGCAAAGAGGAGGGCATGGAGGGGGATTCCCCTTGTTAGGGGATAGAGGTATTGTGTTTGGGATTTGGCTTTTTGTCTGACGTATATGTCCTGTCTTTATCCCCCCCTCAGAGGCTGCTCGACCGCTGGGGAATACAATTTCCATTGACACCGTTGGGAGTCTGGCATGACTGCCGGCAGTTGTGGGTTCAAGACGTTTTGAAGAGGCTATGGCGGGGCTGGTTCCTCATCATCGTCTTGGGCTTGGTCGAATTGATGTCGGGTTTACGCCAAAAGGGTCCTAGCATTCTTCGAATTACTTCCCCTCAGCGACATTGTGCCTTATGGCTCTTTCCAGGCCTGACAGCCTTACCAATTGGTGATCGAGGTTTGGCCGTCACGGATCCCCCTTAATAGGGTCAGGAATGGCCTTCATACTTGCCGAATCCATGTAGTTTGGCAAAAAGAAACCGAGCTGCCCCAGGACCATGGAGAATTGTTGAAGAATCTGTCTGGCTATCGGTATCTGCTGTTTGTACCCAATCTGGCGCTCCCGTTAGTGAAGGTGTGGCGAATATATTGCCACCGGGCCAATTCGGGAAATCGACTCCACGAACTCAAGCATGACTTAAATCTCGCCGGCTTTTGATTGAACTCTTTTTAGTGCGGCAAGAGTCGTTGTCTAAGGCAAAATCCTGGTCACCAAACCAGAAGTAAAACCTCTGAAGGCATAATAATTAAAAGTGTAACATCATGTAACTGCATGGAACACTTTTGTTCCATTTGCCTGTTACATCGTTACATAAAATTTATGTAAATTAAAATTTAAGTCATTGAATTTAAGATAAAAAATTATTTAAATTCTGTTGGCATATAACTTGGATATTAAAGCAAGTAATGAATGAAATAAACGTAAACATTACCTGTATAAATTCTACTGTGTGTCAAGAAATGAATAATTCAAGAAGGAGGAATTTATGAATAAGAATATGAACAACAAAATGTTTATTTCAGTTTTCCTAATGTGGATGCTCCTAGGCCTTCCAGAATTTGTCTTGGCTAGTGATAACGGTCAGGAACAAAGTTCCGCTTGGAGAATGGAGACCCAGGGTTGGTCGATTCAAGATCATATGACTGCGGCAAAAGATAAAGAAGGTGAAGTCCAATCTCTACAGAGCCGTGTTCAGCACCTGGAAAATCGGATAGCCCATTTTGAGAAAAAGCCACACTTCGACCCGAAGGGGATTCATAGAAATTCCATGAAACTTATTGCCTCGACTTTGAAAGGGAATTCTGAACTTTTGAATGAGAGGATCGCTTGGCATAATAGGCAATCTGATCAAGCCAATCTGACGAAGTAGTGGTCGACTGAATGATTTAGTTGTAAATGTCAAAAAATGCCTAACGGCGTTCAGTGAAACGGGGAGGTTACTGGGGTTCCACCTTCCTTAAGAAAGAATAAGATCCTTCACTGGATTGTTCTTGTGCCTGACCTATGGGTCAGGCATTTTTTTTTCTGGTAAGTATTTTCGACCGCCATGGGTTTGGTTCCTATGACGCCATGATGACGCGAAAGGGACCAAGTTGCTTCATGTGGCTAAGGGATCGGCAGAGTACCTTCCCGCAATACCTACCAAGGCAATGTTTAAGCAAACAGGAATGATAAAAGGCCAGCGTATGGAGATCCATACGAAATATAGGTGTGCGTTTAAGCACGGCACCCCGGTGCGTTTCCGCTCATTTCTTAGGTTAGAACATGAAGTTTTTTTAATCATATTTCCTCAATTAGAACAGGTCATTACACTATCTAGATGATATAATGTGCGGTCGGGTCGTGTGAATCATTAAGCTTTGAAAAGTAAAACAAATTGGTCTTTAATTTTAACTCAGGTGGGTGGACAATTATCACAAGGAGAATAGGTTTTGGTATGCAACAATTAAACGGTTGATGGCTCAGTAATTGGCGCCTCTTTTTGAAAAATTAAGCCTTATAAATTTGGCCCATGACTGACTTTTTCCTTTCAAGATTATTCAAATGATATTCCAGTCTTAACTAAGGGTTTTCCATAGTGAAGGCTTGCTTGGTAATAGCCTACAGTCTAAAAAAAAATAGGACCGTGCTGAAAGAAATACCGTAAGGTCACGATCGTTCGTATTTATATTTGAGTGTGAGGGGAGTTGGTCATGAAATTCGAAATGACTCACCAAATCGATCAAGTAGGCCGGCACTTTTATCAAACCTTGCTGGAAGTTACGAATGTCTTAAATTCCCAGCGGAATACGGAAGATCTGTGGAAAGCCATTACGGGACACATCAAAAAGGTGATCTCTTGGGAACGCGCGGGAATTACGTTGTATCACCATGATATAGATGCCTTTCGGTTTTACGCGGTGGAAACAAGTATGCCTGTGGTGAAGTTGAAATGTGATGCCATTATTCCTCGAGAAGGAAGTGCCATGGGATGGGTGTATGGTCACCGGCGTCTCCATATACGTCCACATTTACAAGAAAATCCGGTATTTTTAGAAGATGCGTATTACCGAGAAGAGGGTTTAGGCAGAATGATCAATATTCCCTTGATTGTAGGGGATAATTGTTTCGGGTCTCTGAATATCGGCAGCGTGGAATCGGGGGAACCCGATCAGGAAAATGTCTTGTTTTTACGCCAAGTGGCGACCCAAATTGCCTTTGCCGTTGATCTTGTGCGGGCCTATGAAGAGATCAACCATCTGAAAGAACAACTCACTCGTGAAAATGCCTACCTCCTGGAAGAAATCAAAGTTACCCACGATTTCGGAGCGATGGTCGGCAACAGTCAAAAATTCAAGAACGTCCTGGACCTGGCTCAGGCTGTTGCCCCCACCACGACTTCAGTGCTCATCATGGGTGAAACGGGAACAGGAAAAGAACTGTTAGCGCGGTTACTCCATGAGTTGAGCCCCAGAAAAGATAAACCCTTTGTTCGAGTCAATTGTGCGGCCTTACCTTCAGGGCTGGTAGAAAGCGAACTTTTCGGCCACGAAAAAGGCGCGTTTACCGGTGCAGAAAATGGAAGGCCCGGCAAATTTGAATTAGCCCACAATGGCACCTTGTTTCTAGATGAAATCGGGGAGATGCCAATTGAAGCACAAGCGAAACTTCTGAGGGTTTTGCAAGATGGGATTGTGGAACGAGTGGGCAGTATCGAGGGGAAGGATGTCGATGTGCGAATCATCGCCGCGACCAATAGCGATTTAAGCAAGGCGATTGCCGGGGGGCGTTTTCGTTCCGACTTATATTATCGATTGCATGTCTTTCCGATTGTTGTGCCTCCTCTCCGGGAACGTCTGCACGATATTCCCCTCCTGGTACGACATTTTATGGAAAAAAATCGGTTGCAATTTCGACGAAATTGTCAGGATATCGATGACCAGTCAATGGAACTGCTCATTCAGTATCCATGGCCGGGGAATGTACGGGAACTCAAAAACGTGATTGAACGAGCGATGATTCTTTCCCAATCGTCGGTCGTGCATGTGGAAGAATCATTGTTGCCGTCACCGGGACATGGCATGGATGCCCTGCCGCCCACTCAATTGAAAGACGTGGAACGGGTTCGAATACTTCAAGCCTTAACGGCGTGTGAATGGCGGATTGATGGTCCATTGGGGGCGGCCAAACACCTGGGATTGCATCCCAGTACACTGAGAAGTCGATTGAAAAAATTCGGGATCAAAAGACAATCTGAATAATATATCCAAGCGGGGACTGTGTTGTTGGGATGAGAAGCCGGACGGTCTTGAGGCAACTAATCAATATCGGCCGCGCTCTAGTTCTGACCCTACCACCTTAGCCCTCTCTCAGCACCGTTAAGTTGTAGAGTCCAGGAAATTTCCCCTGTTCATCAATGGCTAAACGAAGCAAATTTCATCTACATGGAAATTTCAATAGCCCACAAATTCTTCAGAGCGAATGTTGGTCTTTTGAACGCCGGCAGACTCCAGCATCTTTCTTAATCCATCAACCATTCCAGGGGGCCCCACAACATAATACAGAGCCGTCTCCGTCTCTTTGACATATTTTCTGAGCATGACCTGGTCTATCCGGCCGGTTTCCCCTTCCCAGGTTTCGGTGCCTCCGTTTGGGCTTGTCATTGTTCCAATCCACGTAAAATGCTCATTTTCTTCTTGGAGGGTTCGCAGT
>JACDDF010000318.1 GCA_013817135.1 Nitrospirales bacterium | reverse complement strand
ATCTTGGCCTTCTTCGGATGGACCCCTGCTGGATCCATTCGGAAGGACAAGGGAATGATTTCCTCCCAGGCTGAAAAATCATGGCGATCATGCACAATATCCAACATCCACAACATTTTCGCTAAATCGACGATGGGCGCGTAACTCCACCAGGGTCACTCTTGAGCAGCTCGTCCGGTGCAAGATAAGGATCAAGAGAAACCATTTCGCCAAGCAGGGTCTCCGGCGGAATATCCTGCTCACGGGGCCAAGCCACTGCACCAAATAGAATGCCCACCTGGTTAAAGTAATGCACATCCCGAAGCTCGCGAAATACGCCGGGGTCAAGATAGGGCTTTAGGTCAAATACTCCGATTCGTCCGATCTCGACATAAATACGAAGAGTCCGGCAAAGGCCTAACAGTTTTGACATCCCAATACATGGTATCTCCTCACAGGGGATCGATTTTGTAAGGATTCTCGCCACTGACCGCCAGCTCCCAATCGGCTATCAACTCATCGCGGCGAAGCTCGATCCATGCCTGCACCAGCCTCAATTGTTTGCGGGGTATCTCACCAGAAAGAATAAGGATCTGGGCCACGGACGAAAAGCCCAAAAAAGCCAGCAAGGTCCTCCGGGTAACCCATCGTGGGCTCGTCGAGCATAACCTTTATCGGAAATCATCCCCATCGCAGTCATTCCCGACATTAGTAATCGGGAATCCATCTTCTTCTTCCTATGAATCCCCCTGAATTTTATGGGGGAACGAGAAAAGCGTATTAATAATGGCCAAGCAATTCTTTTTTTGTTGTCATGCTGAGCTTTGCGAAGCATCTAGCAAAGCAGTTGCCCGATTGTGAAATTGTTACATGCCAAACATTCATCTGTCATGATCCGCCACATGAAGTTCAGATGTTTACACATAAAAATTGATCATGAAAAATTTTCGTGACCATACTCTAGCAGAATTGGCAACGCTCGCCTATGTGACATTTGTCCTATTTGGCACCGAGGAATTGTAGTTGCCGCCACGCCTCATAGACGACAACAGCAACCGCATTGCTCAAATTGAGACTACGAGAATCAGGCCGCATCGGAATGCGCAAACGATGGTCGGGAGGAAGGGCTTCTAAAATATGGGCAGGCAGGCCCCGCGTTTCAGGACCAAAGTACAAAGCATCGCCAGGTTGAAAAGCGACGTCATGATACGGCCTTTGGCCTTTAGTGGTAATGGCAAATACTCGTGCAGGTTTTTGAGCATCCAGATAATCTTGCAGCGTGGGATAATCCTTCATCCGGGCCAATTCATGATAATCCAACCCGGCCCGACGGGCCCGCTTATCATCCAGCTCAAATCCCAATGGATGAATCAGATGCAAGCCGAATCCGGTATTCGCACACAGACGAATAATATTACCGGTGTTCGGTGGAATTTCCGGTTCATACAGGACGACATCTAACATGTATTGTGCTTCGGCCTTTTCTTATTACCAGAAGTTCATTGATTAGCTGCATTCTTGCCAGGATCTTTTCTCATAACCCAAGCCAACACGAGCAGAAGACCCAGAAGCACAAGTGGAACCGGCACAGCACCTATTTCTCCAGCCTTCAGGTGTGTCAACGCCGCACCTACCATGGTGATGCTCAAGACCACGATGCCATACCTTTGTGTCTTCGGGATAAACAAACTTACTCCGCCGCCGACTTCAATGAACCCGGTCACATACACAAACCAGAGGGGATACCCCCATTGCGCAAAATGTTCAACCTGGGACGGACTGCCCATGAGCTTGGCTCCGCCCGCCGCAATAAAAAAAACCCCCAACATTACGCACAGGGCAATGTTCATCATGCGCTTCATGACACCTCCAATACATTCAGGAAAAGAGCAAGAAGAAAAGCGCTGAGTTTCACCCGGTTCTCAGCGTTACTCTTTTTCAGTACGAAAGAACATGCGATTCCTCGTAGGATAATGCAAACTGCAAGGTTTTCCAATTTCCCTCTGCCGCCTGGCATTTTTTCGATATCCGACAGTTAGGCCGAGCCAGGGAAACGTGGTCACTCTGGGAAATTGGTGATTACAAAATCTGAGCCTTAACTCAATTCTGGTTTCATCTTGCCTTCTAAATTGTATTTTTAATTGCGAGAGAGAAGCGCGGTGGGTTATACGCGGGAAAATGGGGGAATGCCTTTTTAACAGGAAAAAGAGTTCCCGCAACCTTTTCTATTGACTCAGGCTTGGGTAGTGGTACAAATTCCCACCCTTCATTCACCGTTTAATCATGAGCACCAGTTGCACGCGATTTTCGAGCGCTTCCGCTGGAGGTTTTTGTTCGACCACTTCGCCTACCACCCGCCCCCCTTGAGTAGCTCTCTGCGGCGACAAGTCTTTGAATCTTGCCCTTCGTCTTCGCATCTTTAAAAAATCGGCTTGTTGTAAACGCCTCGTCGGCCTTTGACTCCTCCTTCACGAGCCGCTTCAGCAAATCCAGTGCTGCAGGAATCTGCGCCTTCGCTTTAAGTTCATCCATACGCTCGATCCCCTTCGCCTCACAAATCTCCGCTACGGCAAAAAGCGAGTGGTAGGCTCCGTCGATCAGGAACAGGAGATCAGAGTCAAACGGTTTCTGGCCTTTTATCTTCTTCTGCAGATCGCGCTTCCGCGACTCAATGTCAGCGTGAACGCGCAGAGGCACGAGCAGTTTGGTAGGAGTTATCTTCTCATTAAAGATATTGTCGTACATTTCACCAAACACCTTAGCTCGATCCTTTTTCGCCACTTCGGGATAGCCCAGCTCATACGCAAGGAAGGCTTGACCAGCGCTCAATGAATCGATCCGACCAGACTTTGGCTCTGAATGGTGCTGACGGTACTTCCGTTCATAATACAAATCCTGGTCACTGAAACTTTCTTCGAGCTTTCGCTGAATATCGTCGTTGGAACGCAGGTCGCGAGTGTTTATCGGAGTTTGGCTATTGGTGACCTCTGCGATTTTAGAAGTGATCCCTGATGTGCGAGTTTCGTAAATCCTAGCCAAAACTAACACGTGCTTCACCTTGTTGGCATTCTCAAGGTGCGCTTCGAATATCGCATTTGATGTCTGTCCACCGTTGACTATTTGAACATTTTCCAATTTCACTGTGGGGGCACGAGTGCCTGGCTGGTACGAAAAGGAGTCGCAGGTTAAGGTGATGCCATTATTCAGGTACCAGAACTCGGCATTTGTGTCTGATAGAGCAGTGGCATGAATCTTTTTGTTTACGCGATTCTTCTTGGTTAAATACACTCGTACATTATCGTTGAATACATCTAGGCGGACCTGCCGTGGATTGTCAGGGTCCCTAACCAACTTAACCAATTCCTCTGCCTCCAAAGTGACTATGAGGCCCCTGATATTTCCATCTGTTCGCTCAAAGTAGTTCTTATCGACCACGCGGAGGTTAGAGTGGACCTTCGCATGCTTCTTTTCCAAAAATAAATTGACAATGGAATCGAGACTATGATTGGTAATATTAAACGATTTATATGGCCGAAGTGCCCCCTCGACACGACGCTGGTGTGCTTCCAGCATAGGTTTCATGTTTCCGCAGAAGTGAACCTCAAAAGAAGGATCCGGACGCTCCAACGCCTCCCAGATCTCTTGGACCTTAGTCCATAAAATGGGATTGCACGTCCTCTTCATTTGGGTGTTCTGGTCAAGCAGTTCAGCACAAAAGGAAAGCATTTTATCGATCTCATTTGACGGGAAGTTGTTCTTGGCCTTCTGAAACGAGTCCACATGTTTGAACTGAAAAAGGTGGATGGCATTTGAGCCATCCCGATCATCCACGAATACCGCATCAATGCCCCGATCATCTGGACCATCTGTCGCCGCGTCTTCGATCTCCTCCGGTGTTAACGAGAGGACATATTCAAGCATCACATGGGTGAACGCACGCTTAGGTGATGTGCAGAAAGCATACTCTCCAACATACGAATTGAGCTTGTGTGAGAGTGCATTCCAGTCAAGCATTGTAGCCATCGTTTACCCCTATTCTCCTTGTGTCACGGCAGCCTAACGGTGATTAGATTAATCCTCATAAAATGCGAACCTTCGTCTTCCTTTCCCTATAGCATTCAATCGATTCTTCAGAAAAGTTCGCGATAATCAGTATAAATTTAGCCTGGTACATCACTTGTGTCCATTGATTACGCCATCTCATGCGGATTGGCATTATAACCCTCTGCGCTTAACCAAAAACTCGTCCAGCTGATTTCGAACGACCACCTGCCCACGGCTGAACAAATGGATATAGATCATCAGTGGTTGTGACCGGTAAGT
>JACDDF010000004.1 GCA_013817135.1 Nitrospirales bacterium | reverse complement strand
GGTGTTTCAAGCAGTCGATTCAAGCATCGCATTCACCACGCATTTTGACGATGGAACCATGGTGCGCCCGTCAACCCCTATCCTCACCCTCAAAGGGAAGGCACAGTCGCTCCTTCAAGGCGAACGAATTGCCCTGAATTTTCTCCAACGGCTTTCGGGGATCAGCACGCTCACCCATCAGTTCTGCGAGGCTGTCCGTGATTATCCGGTCGCTTTAGTGGACACACGAAAAACAACACCGGGACTCCGGGCCTTAGAAAAATGGGCCGTCCGCCTTGGCGGGGGGAAAAATCATCGCCTCTCGCTCCATGATGGCATTCTCATTAAAGATAATCACTTGATGGTTATGGCATCCCAACGGATGAACATCACCAAAACTTGTCTATGGGCAAGGCAACATGCCCCGCATGGCCTTCGAATTTGCGTGGAAGTCGAAACGATCCCTCAGGTCCGACAGGCCTTGAAGGGAGAAGCCGATGTCCTTTTATTGGATAACATGACCCCCGATCATGTCAGACAGGCCATAGACATTATTCAAAAACAGGCCTTGGTGGAAGTATCAGGCGGCATGACCTTGGACAATGTCCGAGATATGGCAGAAGCCGGACCGGATTTCATCTCGATTGGGGCACTCACACATTCCGCCCCGTCCATGGACCTATCCATGGACATGGCTCCGCTCGGAACCAAAATAGGTCCTCAAAAACGAAAATACCGAGCCTGACTTTTACTCTAACCCTCTGCCCCATCCGTGTTATCCTCCAAAAAACTAGCCGCCCTTCTTCCCTTAAAAAAAATTGGCGAGACCCTTTATATTTTTGATGAGTTAGTCTCAACCAATGCGTTTGCCATGGAAAGGGCCAAGGACCAGGCACTTTCCGGAACCGTCGTTCTGGCCGACAGACAAACTGCGGGGCGAGGTCGATTAGATCGGTCATGGTTTTCCCCAGGCAAGTCCAATATTTACGGATCTCTCCTTTTGGTTCCTGAGACAACCATTCAATATTTAGGATGGATTCCCCACATGGCCGGTGTGGCCATTGCCCAAGCACTTGAACAACAGACAGGAATTCGTATCGATCTTAAGTGGCCCAATGACTTATTAATAGGAGGACGTAAACTTGGTGGCGTGTTATGTGATTCCTTTCGGAATGCAGGACACCAGACATGCGTGGTGATCGGATTCGGGATTAACGTTAACATTACTCAATCCGAATTCCCATCAGAGCTTCAAGCCAGTGCGACTTCTCTGCATATCCAGTGTCATTGCCCTCTGGATAGAGAAGCGCTGATCATCAAAGTGATCTCATCCTTGGAAGAAAATTGGGAAAACCTGAGGTCCAATGGTCCTCAATCTTTACTTGTAGAATACAGAAATTGGTGTGTCACGATTGGACAAACGATTCAGGTCCAGTTCCCTGATGGAAGCCAACTAAAGGGACTGGCCCATTCCATAGGAGAACATGGCCAACTTAAAGTCATCCCCTCCCCTTCCGACCCAAACGAACAATCCGCTAGGATGCGAGATATTCATTCAGGGGAAATCCTTCATCTACGCACAACCGACCAACAATGACCCATCTCTGAAGGATGGCTCAAGGGGAGTGCCTTTTTTTAATGCTTTTAGCTATCGACATTGGTAACTCCCATATTGTGTGTGGCATTTTTCAAGACAGCACGCTGATCTCACACTGGCGCTTATCCACCGACCATTCCAAGACCCCTGATGAATACAGCATTGTTCTTCGCTCCCTCCTTCAATTTCATAAAATCCTGCCAGACGACATTTCAGGCTGTATTGTCACGAGTGTGGTCCCCCCTCTCACGCATATTTTTGACATGTTGGCCCAATCATTACTCGGACAACAACCCCTTATCGTCACGAGCACATGTCCTCATGGGCTCATCCTCCGATACAGTAATCCCGATGAAATTGGGACAGACCGTCTCGTCAATGCGGCTGCAGCCTTTGCCCGCTATCGACGATATCTGATTATTGTGGACTTTGGGACCGCCACCACATTCTGTATCGTCACCCAACTGGGCGAGTACCTAGGTGGAACCATTGCCCCTGGCTTAAAAAGCGCAGCAGATACCCTTCACACCAAAACAGCAAAGCTTCCCAAAGTTGATCTGGCTATCCCGGCGTCCGTGATTGGCAAAGACACAACCTCCAGTATGCAGGCAGGAATAATGTATGGATATGCTGGATTGGTTGATGAAATCGTGAGGAGAATACAACAGGAAATCGGAGATTCCGCACTTGTGATTGCAACAGGTGGACTGGCTCAAACGATTATTCCAATTTCTCACACTATTCAGGAGGTTAGACCAAACCTTACATTAGAGGGTTTAAAGCTCCTCTATGATCGCATGACCCCTTCCTGTTGATAACTTCTTTCACTATCTTCTACTGTTTTCTGTTAACCAAAAATCATAAGAAATTTAAGAGGATGGGTTGACTTGCCAGAGGAAGTGACTATCTAACTTCGATAAGCAACTTGAAATGTCTCTCTCTTCATATTGGTCATTCATGACGCAACAAACGGGAAAAGGTAAATCCATGTCCTCAACAGAGGAAACTGCTGAAGAAGCGACTGCAGAAGAAGTCGGTCCTCAAGAACATTCAACGGAGGACACAACAGGAAATACTTCGGAGAGTGGCGGAACGCCAGAAGAAGAACTCCAAATTTCCCAAGATAAATATTTGCGTCTGGCTGCAGAATTTGAAAACTACAAACGTCGGGCCCAGCGGGATCAGAGCGATTCTATTCGATTTGGCAATGAATCGTTACTGAAAAATTTGCTTCCTATTATAGATAATCTTGAGCGAGCCCTTCAGTGCGCGAAAGATGCAGGAACCAGCGGCCCTTTACTGGAGGGGGTAGAGCTTACCCACAAACAATTCCTGGAAACCGTGGGCAAAGTTGGCGTTCGACAACTATGCACCACGGGAAACTCTTTTGATCCTGCTATCCATCAAGCAGTGACCCAGGTGGAATCTGAAGGTGTGGATCCAAACACTGTCATCGAAGAATTTCAAAAAGGATATTTATTGCACGATCGCATTTTACGCCCGGCTATGGTAAGCGTAGCGAAAGAAAAAACAGAACTGACAGAACCAGGTTCTACTGAAGAATCTGGTGAAGAGGGAGGAATACACGTATGAGCAAAATTATTGGGATTGACTTAGGAACAACAAATTCTTGCGTCGCTGTGATGAGTGGTGGTGACCCGACTGTCATCGCCAATTCAGAAGGCGGACGGACCACACCATCGATCGTGGCCTTGACCGACAAAGACGAACGATTGGTCGGACAGATTGCCAAACGGCAAGCCATTACCAACCCAGAAAACACTATTTATTCGGTAAAGCGCCTGATGGGGAGAAAACATTCCTCTCCTGAAGTCAAAAACGCAGCAAACCGGCTTTCCTATAAAACAGCTGAAGGCCCTAATGGGGATGCCCACGTCATCATCCGAGGGAAAAGCTATAGTCCAGCAGAAGTTTCAGCCATGATCCTTCAAAAAATGAAGCAAACGGCTGAAGATTATTTAGGGGAAAAGGTGACAGATGCTGTCATAACGGTTCCCGCCTATTTTGATGATAGCCAACGGCAAGCCACCAAGGACGCAGGAAAGATCGCGGGATTAAATGTCTTGCGCATCATTAATGAGCCGACTGCAGCGTCACTCGCCTATGGACTCGATAAGAAAAAAGATGAACGTATTGCCGTCTACGATCTGGGTGGTGGAACCTTTGACGTTTCAATCCTGGAAATCGGAGAAGGAGTCTTCGAAGTCAAATCCACTAATGGTGATACCTTTTTGGGCGGAGACGACTTTGATATTCGGGTGATGGATTGGTTGGTTGAAGAATTTAAAAAAGATCAAGGAATAGATTTACGCAATGATCGAATGGCCCTTCAACGACTTAAAGAAGCAGCCGAACGGGCAAAGATTGAACTCTCCTCCTCCCAAGAGACCGAAATTAATTTACCCTTCATTACCGCCGATGCCAGTGGACCAAAACACTTGGTGCTTAAGCTCACCAGATCAAAATACGAGCAACTGGTGAATGATTTAATTGAGCGGACAATGGAACCCTGCAAAAAAGCCCTGGCCGATGCTGATATGACCACCAGTGACATCAATGAAATCGTGTTGGTGGGTGGGATGACTCGGATGCCAAAAGTAATTGAACGAGTCAAGCAATTTTTCGGGAAAGAACCCCATCGTGGCGTGAATCCTGATGAAGTGGTCGCAATCGGTGCGGCCATTCAAGGTGGAGTCCTGAAAGGAGACGTCAAAGATGTCCTGTTGTTGGATGTCACCCCGCTCTCACTCGGCATTGAAACACTAGGTGGAATCTTCACGAAACTCATCGAACGCAATACCACAATACCCACCAAAAAAAGCCAAATTTTTTCCACCGCAGCCGACAACCAAACTGCCGTGACCATCAGAGTCTTCCAAGGCGAACGGGAAATGGCCAATGACAATAAGCTGTTGGGACAGTTTGATTTAGTGGGGCTTCCCATGGCTCCAAGAGGTGTTCCGCAAGTTGAAGTCACCTTTGACATTGACGCAAATGGAATTGTGCATGTCTCAGCCAAAGATATGGCGACACAGAAAGAACAATCGATCAAGATCACGGCATCTAGTGGATTAAGTAAGGAAGAAGTTGAGCGTCTCGTTAAGGAAGCTCAAAGTCATACCGAAGAAGACAAAAAGAAACGGGAATTGGTCGAAGTCAAGAATCAGGCCGATACTCTTATTTATAGTACAGAAAAGAATTTGAGCGAACATGGAGACAAGATTGAGGAATCGGAAAAATCAAACATCACAGGAGCAGTGGACGCACTCCGTAAAGCCATGGAGGAAACCGACCTAGAAGCGATTAAAACCGCCATGCAAAGCCTCACCACAGCCTCACATAAATTAGCTGAAGAAATGTACAAGAAGGCCTCCACTGACGCCTCGTCAGGTGGGACCGGACCGGAAGACGGCCCTGGAGCCTCTGGTGGTGAAGGCGCCGGTAGTGAGGAAAAAGTTGTGGATGCCGAATTTGAAGAAGTTGATAAAGGCAAGAATTAAAAATTCTTCGAGCAGACTCATGCGCATGCTCATACTTTACTGCCCAATTTTTCCATCCTTTGGACAACGCTGATGGCACAGACCGGAAAACGAGATTATTATGAAATTCTCGGGGTGGACCGCAATGCCTCGGAGGAAGAGATTAAAAAAGGCTTTAGAAAGCTAGCCAGGCAACACCACCCGGATTTGCATGCCGACCCAAATCAGAAAAAAACAGCCGAAGAAAAGTTCAAGGAAGCCGGAGAGGCTTATGAAGTGCTCAGCGATTCTGATCGCCGAAAAAAGTACGACATGTTTGGACATGCAGCGGCTGGGCAAGGTGGAGGAGGAACCGACGGATTCGGGTTTGGAGGAGGTGGCTTCGGAGATGTGTTTGGAGATATTTTTGAAGATTTCTTCGGTGGTGGCAGAGGACAAAATCGCGCCGAACAAGGCAATGATCTTCAATATAACTTAGAAATCTCCTTTGAAGAGGCCATCAATGGCAAGGAAGCTAAACTCAAGATCCCTCGCTGGGAAGTCTGTGAAACCTGCCATGGAACCGGCGCGAAATCCGACCAAGCCGTCAAACCCTGTTCTGCATGCCGTGGGGCTGGACAAATTCGCTTGCAACAAGGTTTTTTCACCATCAATCGAACCTGTGGGCAATGCCAAGGTTCAGGACAAGTTATTGCCGACCCATGCAAAACCTGTAGGGGGCAAAGACGCGTTCACAAGGAACGGCTCTTGGCAGTGACCATTCCAGCTGGGGTCGAAACCGGCATGAGACTTCGTCTTTCCCACGAAGGGGAGCATGGGATGAATGGCGGACCCCCTGGTGATTTGTATGTGGCACTCAATGTACGGCCCCATCCACACTTTCAACGGAAAGGCCAAGAGATCCTTTATGACTTACGCTTGGATTTCGTCACAGCAACACTTGGAGGAAAAGTTGAAGTCCCAACCTTAAATGGAACCACCATGGTGAAGATCCCTGGAGGAACCCAACATGATCAAATTCTCCGCCTCAAAGGTTTAGGCGCCCCTGGGCTTAAATCCCAAACTCGCGGGGATCAACTGATTCGGACTAAAATTGAAATTCCTACCAAACTGACTCCCAAACAACACGAACTTCTTACCGCCTATGCGGAGGAGTGCGGAATTTCTACGGACACACAAGGAGAAGGCCTGTTCGATAAAGTCAAGAATATGTTCGATTAACCTTCCTCTCATCTTTTCTCCCCATTACGTCTAGAACATATGCCAGTTTATTTCATCCATTCAACCCAGGTTGAGGATGAAAGGGTCATGATTGGCGACCCTTTATTCACTCATCTGTCCAAAAGTTTACGAACGAGACCAGGAGACCTGCTGATTTTCAATGATGATCGAGGTCGACGGTACCATACAACAATCCAGCAGATAACCAAACAGGTTATCTACGCGAATGTTCGGAGTATTCAAGAATCCTCGCCCTCTTCCACACCGCCCATCACCTTGGCGCAAGCTCTTTTAAAAGGAGAGAAAATGGCCTGGGTTATCCAAAAAGCGACGGAACTCGGAGTCCATACGATTGCGCCACTCGTAACAGAGAGGATCATTCCTCGAGTGTCTCCAATACACGCAGCTAAATTCAAGGAAAGATGGGATCGCATTGCCTTGGAAGCAGCGCAACAAAGTGAGCGATGGAGCGTGCCAACGATACTTCCCATTCAAACATTTCAGGAATTTTTAAAGCGGGAAACTGGAGGGATACCAATCATGTTAGCTGAGCGGGAGGAGAACGTTTCTCTATCAAAAATAATCTTACCATCGGAGATTCAAGGCGGAATCACTGTTTTCATCGGCCCAGAAGGCGGTTGGACGAAAGAGGAACGGCAAGCGGCTCAATCTCTGAATGTAGTTTTTGCCACGTTAGGGAAGGGAATTTTGCGAGCAGAAACTGCTAGCCTGGCTTCATTGGCCATTCTCCAGGCCAGACTAAATTATCTGTAATGCCAACGACGGATGAGCCCACAATTAGGGTTGTGGTGGCGCGGTTTCAAAATGAATTATCGTCCCATGGTCTCCCACCGCAAACCCATGGGAAAGATCAGGAAATGATTGAGCATATAGGGTTTCGGAGTTTAGGGGTTCAATTTCCTGCCAGGTAAATCCAGCGTCTTGAGTCTCTAAAATCGTCCCACGCTCACCAACAATTCGACCAACCAGTGAATTCATAAACTGAATATTGACCAAATCAGCGGGCTTAATGCATGGACTTCCACAGGGTCGAGTGTGATCCACCCATACTTCCCCTCCATTCAACGTTTGGAAGATGGCTCCCTGCGTCCCAACAGCCCATCCCGCCATATTATCCGTAAATACAATATCAAAGAATGTTGCGGGATTATTGGTGGTCTGGAGCCCCCACCTCTTTCCCCCGTCAGTAGTTGCCAATATGACACCAAGAGCACCCACAGCCCACCCCCGTTTTTCATTCAGAAAATGGACGCCGAAGAGATCTGCTGTCGTCCCACTGACTTGATCGGCCCAGCTCTCTCCCCCGTCTTCCGTGTGCAGAATTACCCCACGGGAACCAACCACCCACCCCTGATCGGTTGAAAGAAAATCAGCCGCGTAGAGCATTCCATTTGTCCCGCTATCCTGTGGAACCCACAATTTTCCACCATCGACAGTATGCAACACCGTTCCGTTTTGTCCAAGAATCCATCCGTGCATGGCATCCGCAAAGGTCACCGCAGTCAATAATGCGTTGGTCCGGCGTGGGCTCGACTTCCATGAGGCTCCGCCATCGTCGGTATGGAGAACGGTCCCACCTGCTCCAACGATCCAGCCCTTGCGGGCGTTCAGAAAATGCACACCAAGAAACGTCACCTTGGTAGGACTGGTTTGAAGTGAGAGAGCAGAGGGGGTCGCTTGAGCAAAGGCTGGCTGAGGATTTACAAAAAAGCCTAAACTTGCAAGGACTCCCAATACACACAGACCTTTCACCTTTTGATTCCACGCATGGAAAGCTTTCATAAGATCATGATTCCAAGTTGTGCCATCAGTCATTACTGCGCTCGCCCGTTTCCTTCCAATAATCCTTATTAGGAAGGCCTCTATGCAAAATCGTAAATGGACCCGCAACGATCGAAATATACTTTTTAGGCGTACAACATTCGCCGGTATCGAGCATATCCCATGACCCCCGTTTCAGAATCAGTTCCCCTTTGCTCAGATCAGCGTCAAAACCTTCTGGATTTCCAAAACCAAAGGCCGGTCGGCGAGGGACACGGATCGTGATCTCGGTATCGGTCCATGTCTCGATGTGCGTGGCAACGCCGTTCACCAAAACCTCACTACGAGACACATCTTGGCCTAGCTCGTAGATTTTCCAGTCATGAGCATCCTGGTTGAGCGATAAGCGAGTCGCTTCTGAAATTTTCAGGAATTCACCGAATCCTTTGCCCGTAATAGTCACGACCTCATCCAAGCCGGCTTCTTTGGGAGAGTAGGAATGAATTTCAGGCTGAACAACGGTAAAAGTTCCGGCTTTAAGCGTCACAATCTCTTGTCGTTGGCAACAGGTGCCATCAATTTTAGGAATGGCTCCTCCACGTTTCACAATCACCGGTCCGCTTTTCGCGCTGAAGGGCACCCAGACATCTATTTGTTCATCAAGCCATCGGTGAATGACAGCAGGCACTCCCCCAATTTCAACCCCATTGCCCCCGGAAAGAAAATCAAAGGCATAGGCAGTTTTGCCGGCTTCTGAATATAATCCAAAATTTTTTCCCTTAATGGTCACAAGTGTCCCAATCGGTCCTTGAGGAGGGTTCATTCCTGATATCTGACTGTCCAATACGGTAAATGTTCCAATCTCTCGCTCCTTTCCTTCGCGTTGGAGCATCAGGAAACCTGATTGGGCATTTAACGGCACATGCGCCACGATGGTTCGATCAGACCATTGCGCAATGATCGCAGGCTTTCCCCCAAAAAATATTCGTCCATCTTCAGGGCGGCTTTTCCCAAATCCCTGTCCAGACAACACGACCTTACTCCCGATTGGGCCCTCAGTAGGATCGAAGGCGATAGAAGGAATCACCGTCAGAGGGACGGAATTACTGACCGCATAGTCGACAGGTGCACAACACGAACCATCCGGTAATGGGTCACTTGAGGCCAAACGCACTTCTACATCTCCAGTCTTGGCATTGGCCGGAATGAGAACTTCGATTTTGGTAGGACGCCACCGTCGAACCTCTGCGCGAATCCCATTGATTATCACTTGATTGACCCCGAACATGGTATTGGGATCACGAGACCCGGCAGTGTTGCCGAAGTGTTCACCAACAATCGTGAGCAAGGAACCGGCTTCGGCTTGGGAAGGATTCAAGCTGGAAATACGAACATTGGTGACGGAAAAAATTCCGGCTTCTCGTTTGGCTGATCCGTTTATAACCATCACCTGGCCGGAACGAGCCTGCAAAGGAACCTTCACCAGAATGAAATCAGGTTCCCAGGATTGAATGAGCGCCGAGACACCCTGAAATTCCACTCGATTAGCCTGAGTATTTCGGAATTCCCCAAACCCTTCACCACTAATCGTCACCGTGGTGCCAGGAGGACCATCGGAAGGGAACATTTCAGCATGGGCCATGGATGAAAAAAGAAGAAAACCTAAGGCAACGCTCATGAGACTTCGAACTCGTTTCATAGGTAACAGACCTTGCTTATTGAGTCTAAAAATAAATTAGGTATGAACAATGGACTTCTTCATTCAAATCGAACCGGGAAGAGAAGCCAACCCAACTTCGTGGCTACCAACACAGGGGATGGAACCAAGTCAGAGCGGTTGCCCAAAAAGGACTATATCAAGCGATCTTTTCAGGCGTCAATTTAGAAGAACCGCGCAGAGAGAAAGATCGACAAACACACCCATATCATAAGATTTTCATGAAAATTCTTCGTTCGCCATTCCCTTCAGAGACCAATGGGTGAGGAAAAAAGTTGCCCACCACATTTAAAAAGTTCCTACCATTTCAATCGTGATTTTCAGATATGAAAACCGCAAAGAAGGAAAACCTAGCTGAACATATTCAGAAATCCAGCCATAGCAAAGACTGAAATTTCTAATGAGGTGGCCACAGGATCAGGAGGGGTGATTCCTGACGAAAAGCATAAGCGGACTTGGAATTCGTTAAAAAATGAATACGTCCTATGGACCGGCTTTCGCGGGAGACACTTGAACGATCAATTCAAGTTCAATTGGAGCATAAAGAGGTAACTCGAAAGCCCCAAGGGCCAATCTGGCATGACGCCCGGCATCTCCAAACAGTTTGACTAACAAATCAGAAGCCCCGTTAATCACCGCAGGCTGATCCACAAAACCTTCAACAGACGCCACATGCCCCGTTAGACGAACCACCTGCTTGAGACACGAAAAATCTCCCATCATCTCTTGGAGAATGGCCAAGCCATTGAGCATGGCTAATTGCGCAGCGGCAGCCCCTTCCTTGACCGTCAATTCCCGCCCTAGTTTTCCAGGGTGTTCAATTATCCCGTCACGGAAAGGCAGCACACCACTCACAAAGATTAAATCTCCTGCCTGACGAGCCGGGACATATGACCCGACAGGACAAGGGGCCCCTGGCAGTTTTAATCCTAGTCGGCTCAATGTTTCATGAATGCCCATAAAATTCCACAATCCCCCACTTACGATGCACGCTTACCTGTCAATCGTCGTTGATAGATGTCCACCGCTTTATTATGATCCGCTAACGTGACAGAAAATTGATGACTCCCATCGTTCCGTGACACAAAATACACAAAATCAGTTTGGGTCGGATAGAGCGCCGCATGAATTGCGGCCAAACCCGGGTTGGCAATGGGTCCAGGAGGAAGCCCACGTACCTTGTAGGTGTTGTAGGGACTATCGACCGACAGATCGATCTTCCGAATATTTCCATCAAATGATTCGAGAGCGTAGATGACAGTGGGATCGCTCTGTAAAGGAATACCTCGCCGAAGACGGTTATGAAATACCCCGGAGACCAAGGGTCGTTCGGCTGCCAGCCCCGTTTCCTTTTCTACCACGGAGGCTAGAGTCAACACCTCTTGAAGGGTCATGTCCATAACCCTTATCCGGGATTTGAGTTCTGGAGTCAGAACATCATGAAACCGGTTAACAAATGTTCGAATGATAGTTTCTGGCGGAGTAAAGCGAGAAAAATGATAGGTATCAGGAAAGAGATAGCCCTCCAGGGTTGGTGCTTGAACATTCAGGCTTTGAATAAATACCGGATCACGGGTTAATCGAAAAATATCCTGCTTCAGGGCAAGACGTTTTTGATCAAGGATGTCGGCAATTTGTGCCACGTTATAGCCTTCGGGAATAGTGATGGCATATTGATACACTTTACCTTTCACAAGCTTATTCAGTAATTCAGTTGGTTGCATTCCCGCATTCAGTTCATATTCGCCGGGAATGATATTTCGATCGACCCGCTGCACTCGCCCCAAAAAAGTGAAAAACCATTCTGATCCAATAAGGTGATGTTGATCGAGAATGTCGGAAACCTGCGTAAATGGAGTACCGGGTGGGATTTCGACGAGAACAGGCTGAGTTGGTCCACCAACGGGTTGATTCAGCCACCAAAAACCAACCATGACCAGAACTAAACCCGATAAGAGGCTTACTATTCTCCGGCGAACAAGGATCACGTCACGAAATCCCCTTTCCTACTGCTCCCGGTCGGTCCATGGGGGACATTTCAAGCACATCATTAACGCTGAAGGAGTTTACTCATCCGTCACTGCACCTATATGTGAGGCCACATAGTCATATACGCTCTGCAACGCCGCATCTAACTGTTCTGGTTGGTTGCCACCCGCCTGAGCCATATCTGGTCGGCCGCCTCCAGAACCCCCAACGAGTTGAGCCACATGTTGAGCCACTTTCCCTGCAGGTATTTTGTGAGCCTGTTCTTTGGCCACAATGACCAACAACGAAACCTTTCCCTCTTTGGCCGACCCCAGAACCAAAAGACCAGAAGCCACTTTGTGGCGGAGCTTATCGGAGAAGGTTCGCAATTCCTGAATAGTCAGGCCATCAATCCGCTGGATAAGGATCGGCATCCCACCAATGTGCCGAATCGATGCTTCCTGACCAGCACCTTGCTGATCAAGCAATTTTTGTTTCGTACGCTCTAGTTCGCGTTCAGTATCACGAAGAGTTCCAACGAGTTTCTTGGCTTTTTCAACGACCTCATTGGGACTGGCTTTCAACACAGCGCCCAATTCTCTCCATTCGGCCTCCTGATGCTGAGTCTGAACCACCGCCCCTTCCCCTGTGAGTGCCTCTATCCGCCGGACACCTGCCGCAATGCCTCCTTCGGACAGGATACGAAACAGGCCGACATCGCCGGTTCGAACGCAATGCGTTCCCCCGCATAATTCCTGACTAAAAGAACCCATTTCTACGACCCGAACCCGCTCACCATACTTATCACCAAAGAAAGCCAGCGCTCCTCGACTCAGAGCATCCTGAATTCCCATTTCTTCAACCTTAACAGGCAGGTTTTGACGGATTTGTTCGTTCACCAGTCCTTCGATTTCTTCAATATTTCTGGTAGTCAATCCTTTGAAATGCGAAAAATCAAACCGCAATCGATTTGGGGCTACCAAAGACCCATGTTGCTTCACATGGGGACCTAAAATTTCCCGCAAGGCAGCATGAAGAAGATGAGTTGCCGTATGGTTTCGTGCCGCATTCTGCCTCAATTGACCCTGTACCGTCGCGGTGAGAACATCGCCAACGTGGACAGATCCTTCGATGACACGGCCCTTGTGGAGAAACCACCCCTTCGCCAGCTTGGTGGTATCCTCAACGACGATTCTTGCCGACGGACCCACCAACGCGCCTTGATCCCCAACCTGTCCACCCCCTTCAGGATAAAATGGAGTGGCATCCAAGACACACTCCACCGTCTCGCCTTGCTTTGCCACCTTGATGACCAGCTCATCCTGTACCAGAGCAAGGAGCCTCCCTCTGCCTTCCTGTTGGCCATAACCCACAAATTGCGTTAAAGGAAACTGTTCGAGAGCACTCACCAATTGGCTTCGAGAGTCCCCCTGGCTAAACCTCGCAGTTTTTCTGGCTCGATCCCGTTGCGCCTCTAGTGCCTGTTGATAACCGGCATGGTCAATGGCTAGCCCTTCTTCCCGGGCAGCATCTTCCACCAAATCAAGCGGGAACCCGTACGTATCATACAACTTAAAGACCGCTTCCCCCTCTAAGATTTGGCTCCCCTTTTGCTTCGCTTCCATTAGGATTTGATTAAGAAGAGGCAATGCCTGTTCTAACGTGCCAATAAACCGCGCTTCCTCACCCTGGACTATCTCGCAAACCGTATCTCTCATTGAACGAAGATCCGGATAGACCGAATCCATGTGATCAACCACGGAGGGCACAAGATCATATAAAAATTCCCGCTCCATACCCAATAACCGACCATGCCGTGAGGCTCGACGCATGATCCGTCGCAGGACATAGCCCCGACCCTCATTAGACGGCAACACGCCATCAGTGATTAAAAATGTCATCGCCCGCAGGTGGTCCGCAATTACTCGCATCGATCGATCAGCCGACAAGGAAGCACCATACTCCTGGCCAGTGCCATTCCCTATCCTTTCCAAAATAGGACGGAACACGTCGCTATCATAATTTGACGATACTCCTTGAGTCACCGCAGCCAACCGCTCCAACCCCATCCCTGTATCAATGCTGGGCTTCGGGAGAGGATGAAGAGTCCCGGCAAGATCCCGATCAAATTGCATAAACACCAAATTCCAAATTTCGAGATATCGATCGCAGTCACACCCAACGGCGCAGGTCGACCGACCACAACCGAATGCTTCCCCCTGATCAATGAGGATTTCGCTACAAGGACCACAGGGACCCGTCTCCCCCATTTGCCAAAAATTGTCCTTTTCACCCAGACGAACAAGACGACTCTCTGAGATGCCCATTCGTGTGTGCCAAAGATCATAGGCTTCCTGATCATCACGAAACACCGTCACCCACATTCGGTCAGTTGGCAGGCCGGCAATCTGAGTGAGAAATTCCCACCCAAACGCAATCGCCTCTTCTTTAAAATAATCTCCAAAGGAAAAATTGCCCAGCATTTCAAAAAACGTGTGATGACGGCGGGTAAATCCCACATTTTCCAAATCATTATGCTTACCCCCGGCCCGCATACATTTTTGAATGGAGACGGCCCGGCTATACGGTCGGGATTCCTCGCCCAAGAACACACCTTTAAATTGATTCATGCCCGCGTTAGTAAACAAGAGAGTAGGATCTGCTTGTGGAATCAGCGGCCCGCTGGGAACCACGGTGTGCCCACGGGTCGAAAAATAGTTCACAAACGCCTGTCGAAGTTCAAGTGATGTTGCGATCATATCAATGATTTTCGGTCAAGATGAATTTGCCACTCCGCCAGATCAGTCAGAATCCCCTGCTGATTTTTTTGCATTAGCACTGGCAGGCGTGGATAATTCCTCTTTTTGTTGAGGCTCCACGGAGAGGCCATAGCTGTTTCGTAATTGCGTGTCAATGTCCTGGGCAATATCCGGATTACTTTTCAAAAAGGTTTTGACCGCCTCCCGGCCCTGCCCCAGTCGTTCCTCCTTATACGAATACCAGGCTCCGGCTTTATCAACGATTCGACGCTCAACGCCTAAATCCACTAATTCCCCAACTTTGGAGATGCCCTCCGCAAACATGACATCAAATTCGGCTTGTTTGAAGGGTGGCGCCATTTTATTTTTAACCACTTTCACTCGTACCCGACTCCCCATTACTTCCTGGCCATCTTTAATCGATTCAATCCGGCGAATATCCAACCGCACTGAAGAATAAAACTTCAACGCGTTGCCGCCGGTCGTGGTCTCAGGGCTGCCGAACATCACCCCGATTTTCATACGAATCTGATTGATAAACACCACCGAAGCTTGAGATTTTGAAATGGCCCCGGTTAATTTCCGCAAGGCCTGTGACATCAATCTCGCCTGAAGCCCCATATGGGAATCTCCCATCTCCCCTTCGATTTCGGCACGAGGGACCAGGGCTGCAACTGAATCCACGACAATGATATCTAACGCTCCACTTCGAACCAGCGTTTCGGTAATTTCTAGAGCCTGTTCACCCGTATCCGGCTGGGCCACCAGCAGATCATCAGTCTGCACACCCAGCTTTTTGGCATAGGTAATATCCAAAGCATGCTCAGCATCGATAAAGGCCGCCGCCCCGCCGGCTTTCTGAGCTTCGGCAATCGCATGCAAGCACAGCGTGGTTTTCCCAGACGATTCCGGCCCGAACACCTCAATGACGCGACCTCGTGGTAACCCACCGATGCCCAGCGCCATATCAAGCCCGAGAGACCCTGTCGAAATGACCGGAATATCCTGAGGAACGCCGTCCGTCCCCAGCTTCATGATCGCCCCTTTGCCAAATTGCTTTTCAATTTGTGTCAGAGCTAAATCCAACGCTCGTTTTTTCCCGTCTTTTTGTGTTTCTTTTTGAGGAGTTACGCGTTCTGCCATTAGGTGTCCTTTTGTTCAATAACCTTGATCGTGCAACGTGGCGGCTATCTTACCCCACCCTCTCTAACAGGTAAATGGCTATCTTACCTTGAAATTTTTGATTCAGGCTCATTCAATGGGATCTTCCACAAAGCCGTATATTCCGCACCGAATTGACCCACATCACTGCGAAAGAGCGTGATCCGGTCAACACGGAGGATCCCAAGATTCTGAGGTTGTTCCAGCAAGCCGGAATGAGTTAGTACCCCACCCACCTGAGAATTGTCATGTTTAATCCTGGCCAGGGTCAAATGAGGATAAGAAGGCTTCTCCTCAGGCGGAAAACCCAACTGGTTCAACATGCCTTCGATTCCAGAAACAAGATTGCGCAAGGCAGAAATGTCCCCGGTGCAGCCGATCCACAATATCCGTGGACGTCGAAGATGCGGAAAAGACCCCAAGCCTTGAATCTCTAATGTGAAAGGAGGCTGACTTTGTCGGATTGGCTCAAGGGCGGTCAAAACCTGCTCCACCATGCCAGCGTCAACATTTCCCAGAAATTTCAGCGTGAGATGAATCGATTCAGGGCGAACCCAATTGACATGTGGCAAGAAGTTCCGAAGCTGACATTGAAGCTCACCCACTTTCCGGCAGAGGTCCAAGGAGAGTTCCACCGCCAGAAAAACTCTCAGACTCTTTTGGTTAGAATTGAGCTTCATTGGCGTATCGACGAATCAAATCCAAAACGGCCTGAGATGTCTTCAAGGTAATGTCCGCCCGGTCCCCATGAAACTGCCAACGATACCACCGCGGACCTTGCGGACCATCAATCGCTCCATATACCAGACCCACTGGCTTGTTCAGAGTGCCTCCACCAGGACCGGCAATTCCTGTGACCCCCACCCCCACATTGACTCGGCTTCGCATTCGAATGCCTTTGGCCATAGCCAAGGCTACTTGTGAGCTCACCGCCCCATACCGCCGAAGCGTCAATGCAGGAACCCCTACAAATTCTTGCTTCGCTTCATTACTGTAGGACACGACTCCCCTGTCCACATACAACGAACTTCCAGGGACGCCAGTTAGGCGATGAGCCACTAACCCTCCGGTACAGGATTCGGCGACCGCAACCGTCCAGGAAAGACCTCGTAAGACTTCCCCGACGATTTCTTCCATAGTGCGTTCACCTTCCGCAAAGAGCCATGGTCCTATACATTCACGTACCTGACGGACCAGGTCAGCCCATTCCGGAAAGAAAGGGGACCTTTCCTTCACAAAAGATTGGGAGTCGCTGAACATCCAACAACTCACCGTCACCGTCACTCCCCTGGGCGAGGCCAGGAGGCCAAATTGTATGGGTCCATCATCCCTCAAAACAGGACTCAATTGCTTTTGGACCTCGGTTTCTGGCAATCCAAAGGTATGAAAGGTATGCAACCAATAGTGTCTTTTGCTCTTAAACATCTTCCTGAGTTTCGGTTGAACCTGATCAATCATCATGACTTTGGCTTCCCGAGGAACACCTGGCAACACCACAATGACCGTTTGCCCCTGGCGCATCAAAAAACCGGATGCCGTGCCCTCGGTATTTGCCAACATCGTGGCCCCGGAAGGAAGAAACGCCTGCTTGGCCAAAATTGGTGTGACTGGTCTTCCAAATCGTCGATAGCAAGCTTTGAGATTTTCGTAAGCTCTTTTTCGTTTAATCAATGGACATCGAAGCGTCTCGGCAACAGCCTCCCGGGTACAATCATCTAGTGTTGAACCGAGCCCACCCGTCAAGACAATCACGTGAGCGCGCTTCAAAGACCCACGAAGGGCTTCTTGAATATCATCTTTCTGGTCACCAACGGAGATCTTTTTCCGAACCTCAATTCCACACTCCGCAAGAAGATGTGCAACAAATACCGAATTGCTATCGACGCGCCCGCCCAGAAGTAATTCTGAGCCCACGGCAATGATGTCAGCATGAAAGAGCTTCATGTTCAAGAAATTCAGTCAGGTTGCATCAAACAGTCGTTTACTCATCCCAATGACCCTCAAGGAATGTCAGCAAAATCTAGATGAAAGGTCACTTCGCCTCCGGCTCCAGGGAAAACTTTGATGGTGGTTTGAGCCAGGACATCAAACGCATCATAGGGAAAGGACGCCATAATCTTTGCACGAAATATTGAAGGTCCTTGGCCTGGGCTGATCGGCGAAGCTCTGGCATCAAACCGAATGCGATCAGGCTTGATCAACCGATTTCCTTGTTTGAGCAAGAGATAGGTGTCCTTGGCAAATGTCGGTGAATCCGCAAAAATTACCACCACGACTTGCAAGGCTTCTTCGTCCGGAACTCGTTGAATATCCTCTGATGCGGGATATTCTCCTCGAAGAGCAAAATGACTGGACAGCACCGAAATTCCATTTAATTTTGTCATAAGAAAACCCTGGGCCTGAGGACGTCAGAAGAAGATACACCGAAATGCCAATACAACATATTGGGTGGAGTTCGACTCCAGGCTCCCTCTTGCACATTTTGAACAGCTTCAAGAGTTTAGGATTGTGAGGGATGTGAAACAATGCCCCACACCGGAGAGGAAGCTAAAATGACCAGCCCCACTTCAAAAGTATCCAAAAACCGGCACGTCTTATCGACCTACCCATAGACCCCACAGGTTGGAGAAATGGTTGAAACAACAAGATTTGACTCATTGATTATGAACTAAAAATCCTGTCCCCTCCAGACTAAGGTCCTTTTCCGCACTCCTCCGTTTCCGAAAGGATCTTAACAGCCATCACGCCACCTGCGCATTGACAATATTGCGGTAGCGATGTTAAGACCTATTTTTTTAAGTGATTAAAAAAACACGGGTTTTCTTTCCAGGGGAGGTATGATTATGGCCGGTGCCGAAGAGGCTGCCAAACAACAATTTGTCAATTTTGCTTTCTATAAAGTCGACCCTTTGTGGAGACGTCTTCCCAAAGAGGAGCGAGACCAGGGCAAACAAGAATTCGTCCGCGCAGCGGAAGAATATAACGGCAAGGTTATTGTCGTGCCTTACACCACAACAGGCATACGAGGCGATTGCGACTTTTTGTTGTGGCGAATTAGCTATGACCTGGAAATGTTTCAAGAAATGAGTTCAAAACTCTTGGCTACAGGCTTGGGGCAATACCTTACGACGCCGTATTCCTATCTTTCCATGACGAAACGATCCATATACGTCGATCATCACGTGCATGAGGGCCAGGAAAGTCGAAGATTGAAAATTTCTCCGGGCCGTGCGAAATATATCTTTGTGTACCCATTTGAAAAAACCAGAGAGTGGTACCTGCTCACCAAAGCTGCCCGCCAAGGCATGATGGATGAACATATTGCTATTGGGCACAAGTACCCCTCGGTCAAACTCAATACCACCTATTCGTTTGGATTGGATGACCAAGAATTTGTGGTCGCCTTTGAAACCGACTCTCCCCAGGACTTTCTGGACCTCGTCATGGAATTACGTTCTACCGAAGGCAGCCGTTATGTCAAACGTGACATCCCAATTTTCACTTGTATTATGAAAAGCCTTAAAGAAGTTGTTGAAACCGTGGGCGGGTAGCCTCTCCCAATCAATCTCGAAGCGCACTGCAGAACAGCCACTCGGCACCATTCCAAGATAACTCTTTCAACAGATACCCTTCAAACTGAAGGGTATCTGTAAATGCTTACAATTCCTATTTATTTCCTCTAATCGAAGGACTAAATTTGCACTGTTCTTCAACAAAAAGTAGGGGCAAGACGGAGCATTCGGTCCTTTGACTGCTCTTGACGACTGTTTGTTAGGGATTTCCTGAGACACGCCACCGGCATTTCTCGCCTTTCTGATCCTCTCACCTGCGACATCCAACAATTTAAAAGCTTCTTGAATTTTAGAAATTATTGGTTAGCCCCACAACACCATTTTGACAGGTCTCAAAGAGGTGTGTTATCAAGAAAATCAAAGTCTAATTTTCATTTTGGGAGAGTCAGAATGGAAGGGGAAAAAGATGTTCTTTTCGTGCGCCGAGACAAAGATGGCGCGGTGACTTTATTTATTGACGAAGATTGGGCAGCAGAACGGGGGGTCGATCCATCGCAATTAGTCAAAATTGAAATCCCCAGAGAACTCTATGCC
>JACDDF010000317.1 GCA_013817135.1 Nitrospirales bacterium | reverse complement strand
AAACACGCCTTTGGAACTCAACGTTTTTAGATCTCTACGAAATTGCTCCATTTGGTCTTTTAATAATAGATGATGGGTTTCTGTTGTAGGAGCATTTTTCAGCAAGAGTGATAATATTACTTATGAAAAATAAGGCGTGGGTTTACCGCTTCACAGTCGGTTCGTTTTTGTGGGCATCCACATAAGAACGTAGTACTGCATTCATCCGGGTTTGATAGCCTCGGCCTTGGGTTTTAAACCATTCCAGAATATCGGCATCAAGCCGAACCGTGATTTGTTCTTTGGGGGCTTCCGGATACACCACCTTCGCATGTTTCCAAAAATCATTAGGCAACGGCGGCCCCGGCTGGGCATCCTTCCGGGTTTTGCCCGTTCTCTTCTTTACTTCTTCAAGCGAGATGGTGGTGATACGCTCTTTTTTCATCAGTCCCTGCTTTCCATGCCGAAATAATTCGGCGTTTCTCTCCACGCCAGGTAGAGACGATCACAAAATAGTCCTCTTTAAAGACTCCAAGGCTCATCAATCGTTCTTCCTCGTAATCTTGCCGACTATCAGGCCATTCTAAAATAGGGTGATCAAATATCTTGACCGCATCGAGGAAATCCAACCCATGTTTCAGGAAGTTACTCTCTCGTTTCGATTCATCCCATTCAAAGATCATTCAGCACTTTAACTACAACTGTAACTACATCAAAGCGTTTTGTCAAAAAGGTATCAGATCGCAGGCTGTGGCCTTTCCTTCAGGGCTTCCGCCCCGGGATCACCCTTTCCCCCTTGTCCTTGATTTCATATCTAATGTTAGTTTTTATCAGACCTCATTTTTAAAACCAGTCACTTTACAATGAACGTGACAAGCATCACTAGCAGACTGTTGAAAAGCTCATACATCTTTGGAGGAGCCGCCTCAACATAACATGGTGCCGATTCTCATCGATGATGACAGGGTGTTCAAGAAGGCCCGTCCAGTCCTGCCCTGAGGCCTCTCGAAGGGAAGGCCGCAGGCACTTTGGCGGGCGGAGCGTACGAGTGCGTACGTGAGCACGGCAAAGAGTCGAGAACGCCGCTGGCGGACTTTTTCAACACCCTGTTAAGATACGGCTTTCGAAGATTTGGTCGAACGGAGAGGTTGAATGGGAATCATGGCGTCACCACGCAATTTGCGGTGGAAAGTGATCGCAAAGCGATGTGCTTCATCTCGAATGGTTTGGACCAGCCGTGTAGCGGGTGATTTGAGGGGCAGGATAATGGGAGTTTTGTGACCCGGCAGAAAAATCCGTTCGTCTTTTTCACCTTTCGCTTTGGCAAGGCCGCAAATGGAGATGTGCGAAAGACCAACAGCCGCCATCGCTTCCATGGCCGCGCCTAATTGTCCTGCTCCACCATCGATCACCACCAGGTCCGGCTCCGGCAACGTTTTCCCTGGTTTGTTGGCCAACGATCCGCCGTATCGGCGCTTCACCACTTCATGCATACTGGCAAAGTCGTTGGCTCCTTCTACCGTTTTAATGCGAAATCGCCGATAGTCTGATTTCTTCATTCTGCCCTGCTCCCAGACCACCATGGAGGCGACAGAATGGGTTCCCATGGTATTTGAGATATCAAAACATTCAATGCGAGTCGGAATCTGCGGCAACGCTAAGAGCGCCTGAAGTTCTTCCACCGCCTCACTGGATTCTGTTTGCACCCGAAGATGTTCCTTGAGAGCCACCGCGGCATTTTCCTGTGCAAGCTGGAGCAATTGATATTTCGCTCCCCGTTCCGGAACCAGGACGCGAACGGTTTCCTCTTTTTTCTCAGATAACCAGCGCTGGACTAAGGGTTGATCCTCAAAACCCACAGGAAGCAAAATTTCTTTGGGGGGAAGGACTGATTTGGCATAAAACTGTTCAAGCGTCGACCGCACCAATTCTTCATCAGTGACGCCGTGAGCGTCAGACCAGAAAAAATCCCTACGGCCGATTAACAGGCCACCTCGCACAAAGAGCATCTGCACATCCACTGCCCCACCAAGTCTAGCCAATCCCATAATATCCTGCTCCCGTGCACTTATTTGCGCCACCCGTTGCTTGGCCAACATCCGCTCAATGTTCCCTATCTGATCACGAAGACGCGCGGCTTCTTCATACTCTTCCCGCTCTGCCGCTTCCTGCATGCCTGACCGCAATGACTCAAGCAATTCAGTGTCTCGTCCCTCTAAAAACCAACGTACCTGTTTAACAATCTGATGATAGTCCTCCTTCGTCTGATTTCCCGTGCAAGGGGCCATGCATCGCTTGATTTCAAATTCCAGACATGCCCGCTCAGCGGTCCCATTAATGTCGATTTTGCAGGTGGCCAGGGGAAAAACCTTACGAATTACTTTCAGGGTGTCGCGCATGGCCCCTGTAGGAACATACGGGCCAAAATATAACGCCTTGTCCTGCTTGACCCGGCGGACAATAGACAGCCTCGGAAAATCTTCGTGAATCGGCAACCGGAGATAGGGATATTGTTTATCGTCCCGAAGGACCACATTGAACCGGGGACGATGACGCTTGATGAGATTGCTTTCTAACAGGAGGGCTTCGAATTCCGAATGAGTGACGATGGTTTCCAAATCCGCAATCTGAGAATACAACACCCGGTTTTTAGGTGTCAGATCGGCCCCATGTTGAAAATACGATCGCACCCGGTCGGATAACACGGCGGCTTTTCCAATATAGATAATGTCGCCTCGTCCATCCTTAAAGAGATAGACCCCTGGTTGCTTGGGAAGATTATTCAATATTCCGCTCAAGCGACCTGGTTGGTCAGAGAGGACCTGCGGCGTAGGTGCGTGTGTGTTCATCATTTCTTGTCTTGCCACCTGATAGTCAGACGATGGCAACTCCCGCTGGTCGTTCTATCAACTCAATTTCATAGCCATCCGGCGCATCGATAAAAATAAACCGGCTGCCGGATGAAGATTGGGTGGGGCCATCCGTGATCGGCACACCTTTGACTTGGAGTTCCTGAATCGTCTGTTCCAAATCCTCCACCTCAAAGGCCAAATGCACCAGATCCTCCTGAACCTTGACAGCCCCGCTACTTGGAAAACGGCACAACTCAATCAGTTCCTCACTATTGGGGACAGCCAAAAATGCCAGATGAGATCCCCGTGGCGACACCTTTTGCTCCACGACTTCCAACCCTAAGACGTCTCGATAAAAGCCCAGCGTCTGCTCCATGTCACTCACCCGCATTCGCGTATGCAACAGTTTTTTTACCCGCATGCCATTCTCCTTTTCAACATTCACCTGTCCGACTTTGTGAACGAAATCCCTCTGCATGAATCGAACTTCCTCCCAAAATAGAGAGGAAGTCCGCGACCACCGGCCGGAAGCGTCACCTTCCCCTATTGTCACTCGTTGCTCCTCCCTGATCAAGATTGCTATCTTCTCCTGTTTTTCATAGACTTCCCCGAAATTCCTGATCGATTCCCGTTCTCAAGGAGGAGACGTGATGACATTGATCTTTTGCCGCCTGGTCTTCTTTTGCCTCATCATTGGGTTCCTCAATACCTTCCTAATTCCTCAAACAGCACTTGCTGAAGGATTTCGTATTCTCGATCATGGCGCTTCGGCTACGGGCCAAGGCGCTGCCTTCACCGCCCAAGCCGATGATGCGTCAGCCCTGCACTACAATCCAGCGGGCATGACTCAATTGAAAGGCATCCAATTTTCTGCTGGAACCCTCCTGATCGGAGGCACGGTTCGATTCAAAAGCGACCTTGGACCAAACGTGAAGGGTGGTGTTGGTGGGACGATCGCCAATCCCCCACCCAGCACCTTATTTCTCACCGCGAACCTTCCTGCCTTAGGCTTCGAGAATCTCCCCAATTGGACCGTAGGAATTGGGGTGACCACCCCCTATGCCCTGCAAATCGAATACCCCGATGATAGCTTGATTTCTCCCGTACTCACGAGTGCGTCCCTTGGCCTTATCGATATCAAGCCCACTCTCGCCTACAAGCTCAATGACTATATCTCTGTAGGGGGCGGGCTGGATATTTATACGTTTGCCAGCTTCCTGGGAGAGGGTCAGGCAGAGATTCAACAGAATGCGGCCCCAGGCAATGCGTTTGGTATACCCGCGGGAACAGGCCTTGAAGCCAATGGGAAGGATACCGCGCTAGGATTTAACGCCAGTGTCCTCTGGACACCCTTCCGCAATCAGGACGGTCATCCACTCGTCAATCTCGCATTTGTCTATCGAAACGGACCCAATTTGGACCTCAAAGGAGATTTTTTAGCCGGTGGAACCCGGCTCGCCGGCGCAGCCACGAACATTGAACTCCCCGATATTTACAC
>JACDDF010000316.1 GCA_013817135.1 Nitrospirales bacterium | reverse complement strand
GGCTTGGTGAGGTCGATAACCCCGGAGGCCGCAGTTACGTCGCCGCTCTCGACGGATCGTGGTTTTATGTACACCCACCACCCTGGCTATTTGGGTTTGGTGCTGAGCCGTTTTCCATAAAGCCTGAGTTTGATACCGTTGTTCGCGCGTCAGCTGGGTGTAGCCTCTCATGTGTGCTCCTCTTCCTTTGGTCGGTGAGACAAGGCCACGAGGCTATCGCAGCTGCCCCGCTTAACCAAACGCTTGAGTTGCACTTACGAATTGAATTCAAGAGTGTTAAAAAGGAGTAAAATAGAAAAGAAGGCAAGCTTTTGAAAAAGGGGAGTCTATGGGTAAAATCTGTATACTTGGAGGGGGGAAAATAGGGTCGCTCATTGCCACGTTATTGGCTGAGTGTGGAGACTTTGAAATATGTCTGGGAGATCTGGATCCAGAGGTGGTTGTGCGCCTGAAAAAGGACATTGGGCATGAGCATTTCCAGGTGTCTTCCGTCGATGTGCAGGACTCGAAAGCTCTGAGTAAATTTATTGAATCAGTCGAACCGGATGGAATCATTTCCAGTCTTCCGTATTATTGTAATCTCGCTGTTGGAGAGATGGCTCGCTCCTGCGGCGCTCATTATTTTGATTTGACTGAAGATGTAGAAGTCACCAAAGGCATCAAGGATGTCAGTGAAGGGGCGCAGAAGGCATTTGTTCCGCAATGTGGCCTGGCGCCAGGATTTATCAGCATTGTCGCGCATGAGTTGATGACTCGTTTTGATACCGTAGATATGGTGAAGATGCGGGTAGGAGCCTTACCGGTAAATCCGAGCAACGTGTTGAAATATTCGCTGACGTGGTCGACGGATGGCTTGATTAATGAGTACGGCAATATGTGCTATGGAATTGAAAATGGTAGGGAAGTTGAGTTGCTTCCGCTGGAAGGGTATGAAACCATTTCGATTGACGGGCTATTATATGAGGCCTTTAACACCTCTGGCGGGTTGGGGACTTTGGCCGATACCTATTCAGGCAAAGTGCGAACGATGAATTATAAGACACTTCGTTATCCGGGCCATTGTGAAAAAATTTACCTATTGATGAATGATCTGAAACTCAATGATGACCGGGAGACCTTGAAGCGTATTTTGGAAAAGGCCGTGCCGAAGACTTTGCAGGATGTGGTTCTGATCTATACTTCTGTGACAGGCTTGCGAAAGGAAGAACTCTTTGAGGAAAATTTTGTGCAGAAAATTTATCCGCGCACGATCGCCGGAAAGCTGTGGTCGGCGATTCAGGTGACCACGGCGGCCGGAATGTGCAGCGTGGTGGATCTTGTTTTCGACCGTCCCGACCGGTATCGGGGGTTTGTGACACAGGAGACGTTTGATCTCCCCTCAATCCTGGCCAACCGGTTCGGGAAGTTGTTTGATCCGGAAGATTCGTATTCGTGATTATCCCGGGACGTGAGAGAAAGTGAGGTGCGAAATGGATGTCTTTCATGAATTAGGGCTCAGCGCGGCGAATGCCGGTGCCTGTTCCGGCCCTGGGGGATGGGTGGCTACCACGAGCGAGGGCCTGTTGGATTCGGTGAATCCTGCGACCGGACAGGTCCTGGCCCAGGTGAATCGCTGCTCAGGCAAGGATTATGATGCCCTCGTTCAAGCATCCCAACGGGCGTTTCTGGAATGGCGCCAGGTTCCTGCTCCCAAGCGTGGTGAAGTGGTTCGGTTGATCGGAGAGGCGCTTCGCGCAAAAAAACAGGCATTGGGCTCTTTGGTATCAATGGAGGTGGGGAAGATCAAGGCTGAGGGGGACGGAGAAGTGCAGGAGATGATTGATATGGCGGATTTTGCCGTGGGGCAATCCCGTATGTTGTATGGCATGACCATGCCCTCTGAGCGCGACAAGCACCGTATGTTTGAACAGTGGCATCCGCTCGGAGTGGCCGGAGTGATTACCGCCTTTAATTTTCCCGTCGCCGTGTGGGCGTGGAATGCGTTTCTTGCGGCCATTGCCGGTGATACGGTGATCTGGAAGCCTTCTCCGAAGGCGCCTCTCTGTGCCTTGGCCGTGCAACATATCTGTAATCAGGTCATGAAAGAACAGATCGTTCCTGGAATTTTTTCCGTGTTCATTACGGATCAGGTTGAACTGGCCAAGACCATGGTGGCCGATGAGCGGGTGCCGCTCATTTCGTTTACCGGTTCTGTGCCAGTGGGTCGGAAGGTTGCCAAAGTTGTTGGGCAGCGATTAGGGCGGAGCTTGTTGGAACTCAGCGGGAACAATGCCGTGATTGTGGACGAGACGGCAGATTTGGGTCTGGCCATTCCTGCAATTGTGTTCGGGGCTGTGGGCACTGCCGGCCAGCGCTGCACGACGACCCGACGGGTGTTTGTGCAGGAGACCCGCTACGAAGAAGTCGTCCAACTTCTGCTCCATGCCTATCGGCAGGTGAAGATTGGAAATCCTTTAGATGCAGGGGTGTTGATGGGGCCGCTGATCGACGAACGGGCTTTGGAAGAATATCGCATGACCCTTGAGGAAGTGGTTCAGGATGGCGGGGAGATTCTCTATGGCGGGAGAGTCCTTGATGGCCCGGGGTTTTTTGTGGAGCCGACCATTGTGCGCGCGGAGAATCGATGGAAAGTTGTGCAGCGGGAAACCTTTGCGCCGATCGTTTATGTGATACCATTTTCCACGCTGGATGAAGCTATTCAGCTTCAGAATGAGGTACCCCAAGGATTGTCGTCTGCTCTTTTTACCTTGCACGTGCGGCATGCCGAGCAATTTTTGTCTGGACAAGGGAGCGACTGCGGAATTGCGAATGTGAATATCGGTACGTCCGGCGCCGAGATTGGTGGCGCGTTTGGCGGGGAGAAGGACACGGGCGGGGGGCGCGAGGCCGGTTCCGATGCGTGGAAGGCGTATATGCGTCGGCAAACCAATACAATTAATTGGGGGACTGAATTGCCGCTGGCGCAGGGCATCGTATTTTCCAGAGACTAACCGGGAGGAAAGGTTATGAAGCAGGGGGTCGAACTCGAACAGGTCATCACTCGCTATATGGCCGACTATGTCGCCAGAAACCATGTGGCCAACATGGTGAGTCAGGCTTTGGATGAGATTGGCATCGGGTTGTTTCCAGTGGTTGATCATATCACGATACGCACTGGTTCAATCGATCCACGCGCTGAGGAATTTCTGTTGTTGGGCTATGCCTATGCTGAAACGCTGGAGTATGACGATTGGTGGGCCAAGGTCTATCGGGCGCCTGGGTGTCCCGCGTTATTTGTGGATCAGGCGTATGATGGTGAACGGGGAAAAACAAGCATTATTCCTGCATGGGTGAAGCAATTTGGAGATCGAACCTTACACCATCTTGCGATACGTGTGGTGGATATTGAAGCCAGCATTCAACGGCTGACTGCTGAAGGGGTTATCTTTGCGGGACAGATTGTGGGCGAACGGGGAGGAGATTTACGGCAAATTTTTACGGTTCCCGAGCAGGTAAATGGGCAGGGGTTTTCGGTTTTAGAACTTGCCGAGCGACATCGGGGTTTCCAAGGCTTTTCCCCGCCACACGCCAATAGTCTGATGCAATCGACAGTGACCCGGTAAATACTATTGAAGAAAACCGGAATGATCGGGCGGGCTAGACGTCGGCCGCTTCGAGAACAAGTTTCGCGTTTTTGGCTATGGCGCCTGGATCTTTGGCCACAATCGCTGCCGCAAGCCCAACCGTGGCTGTGGCGACTTTGATCACTTCACCGACCTTTTCCAGCTTTTTGATTGCCCGCTTGGCTTTGCCCACCGAAGTTTTAATGCTTTGGACATTGATCTCTGATTCTTCCAAAGCCAACCCCACAGCTTTCGTGGTCATGTCCGAAGAGGAGTTCAACAGCGACCATTCTTCGTCTTCTAAATCACGCCGTTGAGTCGGGGTCAGATTGTTCCAATTAGCAAACCGGTAATTTCCTAGGTTGATCCCCAGATCACGGAATTGTTTGGATAATTCAAAGGCGTCTTCAGCGCTCAGGGGCATTACGGTCCTCACTCACAAATTTTTAATGGTTTTCAGCAATGTTCGAAGGTCTTTAACCGAGTTCCCGACCTGTTGTAACACCTCTTTCTTGGTCAAATTCTGACGTTGATCGAAGAGCCGTTGGTGTCCGTCAGAAATATTGTCCAGGACCTTCCTGTAAATTTTGACAGCTTCAGACCGCTCATCTACCTGGGACATCCTGAATTCTTTCCATTCAGCTAATGCGGCCTTGCCTGCGGGATCTTGGGATTCCATGGTCAGGGTCATATAATAATTTTGGATGGCGGCTTCTTCCGTTTGCTGATCTCCCCCAAAT
>JACDDF010000315.1 GCA_013817135.1 Nitrospirales bacterium | reverse complement strand
TACGTTCCCCATGGTCCGACGCCTGCCGTCTGGCCCAAGGGAGGGACGCTCTTATCAGTTGGCGGACCTTGTTTGACCCCTTCGACAAAACTCAGGATAGACTCCGCGAGTTGGTCAGCCTTCCTCAGGCTTGCGTCCGTCCCATCTAATAAGGCCGGACGGGGCGTTACTGGTTTTGGGGCCATTTGCTCCGCAACAAAGGTTGCGCCCTTCGGGACGCATCAAGCAATCCCTCGCCTGCCGGGGCGAAACCCGGCAACACCGAAAATCCCTTTGAGCCCTGAGTGGAATGCATCATTGTCGTGCCTTCGCCTCCCAACGCGTTTTGAATGGCAATCCCCAATATAGATTCCCAACACACATCGTAAAGCTGTAAAGCCAGAACCATAAATTCTGTAGGATCCGAAATAACGCCTTCATCCATCGAAGGAAGAATTTCAATTGAATTTTTAAAAATAAGTGTGAGTCACTGACCACCCAGCCGGCCCTCCATCTCGTCCAGGCAAAAGCATTAAGTGCCAGTGCGTCGGCATCAGACAATAGGCGGCAATACGCATCCCGGTTCTTTCATGGGCTTCCAGCAAAACTTTTTCAAACCCGGGATAGTCGGCAGGCTTACTAAAAAGCGAAAGTCGCCCTACTCGGCGAATGAGCACATGGTAAGCCAGGCCTCCAGTGCCCAGGCGGGGACGACGTGGCATAGGCTTTTTTTTCCTCCTCCTATATAGGAATGTCAATAAACGAATCCCGACCCCTTTCTTCGACCCCTCTCTTCCTACTCTCTCCCTCACTATCTTCTATTGGGGGAGAAACGAAGCGTCACAACGGTGCCTTTGCCGGGTACGCTTTGAATGACCACTGACCCGCCATGTAGGTCCATGATTGATTTAACAATGGCGAGACCCAGCCCAGTTCCTTCCGCGGAGCGTGCGGGGTCTACGCGATAAAACCGATCAAACAGTTTGGGGAGATGTTCCGTTGCAATGCCGCAACCTGTATCTTGCACACGGACTGCTGCCGATCCATCGTCAGTCAGGTCCAGTGATAAGCAGATTTCTCCACCGTTCGGGGTATGCTGGATGGCATTAAACAACAGGTTGCTGAGGACACGTTTCAATAGCTGCGGATCGGCATACAGGAATCCCTGGCCTTGGCAGATAAGCCGAATGCCTTTTCCCTCAGCCAAGGCTTCATGGTAACTGCAGACCGCTTCTAATTCTGCCTTGCCATCCAGTCGAAGCGGACTCAACGGAATCTCGGTGTTCTCGGCTCTGGCTAAAAACAACAGAGTTTCCACGGTTCGTGACAGCCGCCCGTATTCTTCAAGGTTGAATTCGAGAATTTCACGGTACTCCTCCGCATTCCGTGCTTTGGACAGGCCGACCTCAGTTGCTCCCATGAGGTTATGGATCGGGTTACGTAGTTCATGAGCCAAATCTGCAGAAAACTGGGTAAGCTGCGCGAAAGATTTGGCCAGGCGCACCAGCATGGCATTAAATGCAGCCGCCAACGCAGACAATTCCTTGGGCCACTCAGCCGGATCAAGTTGCGCATGAAGTTGCGTCGCGGTGATGCCTTCTATGTGTCGCGTCATTTCAGCAAGGGGACTCAAGCCACGTCGAGCCACGAATACGGCTGCGAATGTTGAGCAGAGAAGACCCAACAGCAGCGCCCCAATGAGATTGCGTTGGTATTGAGCAAGGAGTGTCGCTTCATGAGTCACGTCGAGAGCAATCTGAATCTTGTACGTCGGGGTGGTCTGACTTCCGGCAGTCATCAACATCACGGTTCGTCCGTCAGGGATGGTCTGGACGACACCGTCCGTTTCGGACGTTTCAGGAGCTGTCGAAAACTGCTTTACCGTCGGCAAAGATTCCATCCCTGGCGTTTCAATCAGACTGCGTCCGGCTTCATCGAGAATTCTGGAATAATAACCACCGACGGGTAAACCGATTCCCTCGCGTTGTTCATCCGCCAACCTTTCAAGATTGGGAGGCTGCTCTTGCAGGACCATGCGCAGCAGTTGAATCTCTTGAAAGAGAACCTGCCTATTGTCCTGTTCCAAGGTATAGGCCAGCGTCTGATGCAAATACCAGCCTATCGAACAGAGAATAACGGACGCGGAGAGGATAGAGAGACAGGTGAGGCGGGAGGTGATCGACCACGGCTTATCGTTCTTCAAGGACATAGCCGACTCCACGGACGGTGTGCAACAGTTTTTTGGGGAACGGATCGTCGATCTTTTGCCGCAAGCGGCGAACGGCTACATCTACAATATTAGTATCACTGTCGAAATGGATGTCCCAGACTTGCTCGGCGATCAATGTTCGCGATAGTACTTCCGCTGGCCGTTGCAGGAAAAGCAAGAGCAAGGCAAACTCTTTGGGCGACAAATCCAGCCGCTCGCCGTGACGGAAGGCTTTGTGACGAACGGGATCAAGCGTGAGATCGGCCAACCCGAACTGTTCTGGTTGGCGTGCAGGACCACGCCGGAGAATCGAACGAATGCGCGCCAGCAATTCGACAAAGGCAAAGGGTTTAACTAAATAGTCGTCAGCACCCAACTCTAAACCTTTCACCCGATCATCCACAGAATCTCGCGCTGTGAGAAATAGGACCGGAGTCGCTTTGCCGCCGCCCCGCAACTCTTGGAGTACCGACCAGCCATCCCGCAACGGCATCATGACGTCGAGAATGAGGAGGTCGTACTCGACCATGCGAGCCAGGTGCAAGCCTTCTTCGCCGTCCGCACTGACATCGACCACAAACCCTTGCTCGGTCAGCCCCTTTTGCAAATAGGCCGCGGCTTTCTTTTCGTCTTCGACAATCAAGATTCGCATGGAATGGTTTCCTGACGACGGAGCAGCCTTCGCATGACACAATACAGGGTAGGGGTCGCAACGAGGGAGAGTAACACGGACAGGGTCAGCGCCCCAATCACGCCAATGGCCATAGGTTTCAGCATGTCCGAACCGGCACCGATTCCATAGGCTAGGGGTAAAAGACCCAACGCCGCCGCCAGCGAAGTCATCAACACTGGACGCAACCGCCGCCGCCAGAATTCTACCAGCGTATCTTCCAGATTTTCACCTTGGGATTCGAACCGGTGGACCGAATCCAGCATCAGAATGCCGTTTTTCGCCATGACGCCAATGCAAATGATCGTGCCCAATAATGAAACAATATTGACCGACGTGCCGGTCAAGTACAACGCTATGACGGCTCCGCACAACCCCAACCCGGAACCGAACACAATGGCATTGGGTTCATAAAATGAGCGGAGTTCGATCAATAAGAGGGTGAACACCAGAAAAATTGAGGCCACCAGGACCACGAACAGGTTACGAAACGATTCCTGCTGTTGCTGAAAGAGTCCGCCGAACTCCAACACACCCGGCGGCAGGGTGGAATCCTAGCTGAGCTTGGACCTAATTTCTTTCATAGCACTGCCGAGGTCACGGTGTTCCAGGCGGGCAGAAATCGCCACCAGTTGCCGCAAATCTTCACGGTGCAACTCCAACTGTCCAGGTTCAGTAACGAAGTCCGCCACTTGCGAGAGTTTCACCGTTCTCCCATCTATAAGACCGCAACGGTAATTCGCACAAATTCGTCATTTGGCCGGTCGTGTCGGTGTTCATCCTGACGCGGATAGGAACGACCCGGTCGCCCTCCAGGAGATACGAAGCTTTGTGTCCGAGCATGGTGTTACTGACGGCGAGTGCCACATCATTGACGCTTAGGCCGAAAGTCTGCGTATCACGGTCACGCACGGGGACACTCAATGTGGGGCCGGTGGTTTCCAATCCGTCGAAGGTATCAACCACACCCTGGATTTTTTTCAGTTCGGTTTCGATTTGCGGAGCTTTTTGCTTGAGCCACTCGACATCAGTGGAGAAGAGTTTGATTTCAATAGGCCGGGACGACCACGTCAAATCGCCGATAAGGTCACCGAGAATACTCGCAAATTCCCAGTGAAGTTCAGGTACGGCGACATTCAGATGCTGACGCAGTTCGGCAACCACTCTCGCACCCGTGCGCCGTAAATAACTGTCCAACTCCGGGATGGCTCTCAGTATGGTTTCAGCTTGTCCTAGTTACCGACCAGGTTAGCGATACCATAACTCGACATTTCCCATGTATGGAAGTCGTGTTCAAACAGGCAACTAATAAAGAGATGTTCTTTTTTATGGTCATTTATTTTTCGGAGTTTCCCTGCCCAAATGCCGTATACAGGGATGGCAGCAAAAAGAGATTCAGAAACGTCGAGGTTGTTAACCCACCAAGAATCACGATGGCCATGGGATATTCGATTTCATGCCCCGGTTGGTTTCCTCCAATGACAAGAGGGA
>JACDDF010000314.1 GCA_013817135.1 Nitrospirales bacterium | reverse complement strand
CCTCCGTGGATCAGTTATTATCCCGACTCGTGAAGTCCTGAATGAACCAGAGAACACAATCGGCAAGATACCATTGAGGTCACATGAATTCTAAAGACATCCCCTTTCCAAACTTTTCAGCTGACCCGTGTTCCAGTTTTTACCAATACCTCACCTCGCAACGACCCGAATTACTCCCCATGGAGCGATGGAAAACCTCACTCCCCCAACAAGGTCAAACAGACGCATCTTTGATGTCCACCAATCATTTTCCCTGGCCACACGGCACAACGGTTCTCGCCTTCACCTATGATAATGGCGTCCTCATCGCCGGAGACCGTCGCGCAACCGAAGGATTTCAAATCGCCGCGAATCGAATGGAAAAGGTCTTTCAAACCGATGCCTATTCCGCCATGGCTATTGCAGGGGCTGCAGGGCCCTGCGTGGAAATGGCCAAACTGTTCCGAATCGAGCTGGAACATTATGAGAAACTTGACGGACAACCCTTAACGTGCGAAGGAAAAGCCAACAGGCTTGGGCATATGGTGAAAGCCAATTTCCCCATGGTCTTGCATGGACTCGTGGTCATTCCCCTATTTGTCGGCTATGACCACAAACGAGAGGTTGGTCGGCTCTTCAAATATGACATTACGGGAGGACGGTACGAGGACACGGAGTTTCACGCAATCGGCTCAGGCGGAAAAGATGCTCGATCGACCCTAAAAGAATATTTCCGGAAAAACTTACCGGAAGACGCTGCGGTGAAAGTAGCCCTTCGAGCCCTACTCAATGCCGCAGATGAAGATGTCGGGACCGGGGGGCCGGATCTGGTCAGACGGATCTTCCCGACCGTTAAATTAGTTGATCCCCAGGGAGTTCGGGATGTGGAAGACACCCAATTGGCTGCATTGTGCGAAGCATTAGTGAACCAAAAACAGGAGCCTTAAACAGTGGCCCTGCCCTATTACGTTTCACCCGAACAAATGATGCAGGACCGGGCGGAGTATGCCAAGAAAGGCATTGCCAAAGGTCGATCTATCATCGCCATGGAATATTCGGATGGAGTGCTGTTTGTCGCCGATAACCCCAGCGCCTCTCTGTTTAAAATTTCTGAGATCTATGACAGCATCGCATTTTCCGGCGCGGGGAGATACAGTGAATTTGAGAATCTCCGGAAAGCCGGCATTCAACACGCGGACGTCAAAGGCATGATGTATAGTCGCGAAGATGTGACGGCACGATCCCTGGCAAATGGCTATTCACAAATTCTCGGCACGCTCTTTAGTCAGGAAATGAAACCTTACGAAGTGGAATTACTCTTGGCCCAAGTCGGCGAGACACCCGAGCGCAATGAATTATACCGCATATCCTTTGATGGGAGTATTGTGGATGAACGGAAATTCACCGCTATTGGAGGACGATCCGAAACAATACTGACCCTGCTCAGAAAAGAAACTCCAGAAACCTGCCCATCCCTAAAAGAAGCCTTAACGCTCTGCCAACATGCCTTCGAACAGGGGGCTGACTCTCGAGCAAACTTAGGAGGCTTGGAAGTCGCGCTCCTGGACCGCACCCGAATAGGTAGAAGGTTTCGCCGGGTCCCGATCATCGAAGCCTCCCAAATTCTGTCGTAACACCTCCTGCTTTGCTTCCCCTCACTCAGTTGATCATTGACTGATCTGGGTGTATTCTGAGTATGGGATTCAGTGAAATAATCCCCATGTTTTCAATCATGATTCATTTCTAAAACACGGAAAGTGAAAGATCGAAACACTTAAGAAGGCCTATTCCGCAAGACCGAACGACTCGAGGAGGATTTCTATAGATTGGCGGGTAGGTCCTTTATACGAGAAGGAGGCCGGTTGGGGACATAGCACAATATGTCCTTAGAAAGCCTTCGGAGAGGGACGGGCCGGGTATGATGAAACGCATTGTTGGCCTTGAAAGTGAATACGGTCTGACATTTTCCCCGAATGGCCGGGTCTATCTTCCCATTGAAAAAATCCTCGGGTACATTTTTGAAGGACTCATCCCCAATAGCTGGCCCTCCAATGCCTTCCTCACGAATGGGGCGCGGTTTTACCAGGACACGGGCTGCCATCCAGAATACTCCACTCCCGAATGCGACGATCTGCTTGATCTGATCATCCACGACAAAGCCGGTGAGCGGATCTTGGAAAGTTGTCTGCCCATTGCTGAAGAGCGCTTGCGCGAAGAAGGACTATCCGGCGAGATCTTCATCTTCAAGAACAATACGGATTCCCTCGGTAACACCTATGGGTGCCATGAAAATTTCCTCATGCGCCGGGATGTGGATTTCTGGAAAGTCAGCGAACAACTCATCCCTTTTTTCGTCACTCGTCAAGTTTTTTCTGGGGCCGGAAAAATATTGAAAGTATCCGGGAAGTCTCAGTATTTCATCTCCCAACGCGCCCAACATATCCATGAAAAAACTTCTTCCTCTACGACGTCTTCCCGAAGCATTATCAACACACGCGACGAGCCTCATGCTGATGCCGAGAAATACCGTCGACTGCATATCATTCTCGGCGATTCCAATATGTCTGAGTTTTCCACCTACTTAAAGGTGGGGACAGCCATGATCGTCCTCTCAATGATCGAAGACGGTTTCACCATTCCTCATATTGAGTTAGAAGAACCCGTTAAAGCGATTCGAGATATCTCTCGGGATCCCACTCTGAAAAAAACGGTCAAGCTTGAAGATGGGAGCAGCCTGACCGCATTGGAGATTCAACAGATATTCTGGGAACGGGCGGGTGAATATTTAGCCTTGCAACCTCCCAACAAAATCATGGCAGAGGTGCATTATGAATGGGGTCGAGTGTTGAAGGTGCTGAATACGTCCCCCATGTCACTCTTCCGCGAAATCGACTGGATCACCAAACAATGGCTTCTCGAAAATTACATGGCCAAAAAATCTTGTGGATGGGACGACCCCCGATTGGGCATGATGGATTTGCAATATCATGACATTAACCGTCAACGAAGCCTGTTTCATCTCTTAGCTGACCGTAATCACATTCGAAAAATGATCGATGAGGACGCGATCGAACAGGCCAAAACGATTCCTCCTCAAACCACACGCGCAAAAGTGCGAGGAGATTTCATCCGATTTGCCCGTGCTAAAAATCGGTCGTATACTGTGGATTGGACTTATCTCAAACTGAACGGGTACTGGGAAGAAACCATCCTATGCATGGATCCCTTTTGTCCTTTTAACCGGCGTGTAGAAGAATTGCTCAGCCAAGTGCCTCATAATCGGCTCTACCCCTGATGCGCACGTCGACCCCACCCCTTCCTTCGGTCTCCTGGAAAATCCTGTTTGTCGTTTGTCTCCTGCTCGCCAGCATTTTCCCGATTCAGATCGTTCCGAGTGCGGAACGGAACCGACCGGGTGCTAATGGACATGTCAGCGGAAAACAGGGCCAAGTCCTCTGGATCAACGTTCCGATATCCCAACCTAAGGCCAAAGTGAGTGGTCTATTTCTCAAACGGAAGATTCCCTTCTTCCCACATGGCGATACCAACTTTGCGGGCATTGTGGGTATCGACATGGAAGATCCACCGGGGATACAGGAGTTGAGTATCACGGTCCATTCCGACACCGGGGCAGACCATCTCAGCTACTCTGTCCTCATTATCAAAGAAGACTATACCGTCCAACACCTGACCCTGCCGAAAAATACAGTGGATCTTGACGCTAAAACATTAAAGCGCGTCCAACAAGAAAAAAAAGAATTAACAGAGGCCTTTCATAATGTTGGGGCAAGTCCTTTATGGGATGGTCCTTTTCTTGAGCCTGTGAATGGGAAAGTCACTGGAGTGTTTGGCAGTCGTCGAGTCATTAATGGTCAGTCCCGAAACCCTCATTCAGGAGAAGATATCGCAGCACCAAAAGGCACTCCGGTCCAAGCCATTAACAAAGGTATCGTCGTGAAAACTGTCGATCACTTCTTCTCTGGAAAGGGTGTGGTCCTGGATCATGGGGTAGGCTTGTTTTCCATGTACTTTCACCTCTCAGAGATTGACGTCACCTCTGGCCAAACGATTCAAAAAGGAGAAGCGTTAGGCAAAGTCGGATCCAGCGGAAGAGCCACGGGCCCCCATCTCCATTGGGGCATTCACTTAAATGGCTCTCGAATCAATCCATACTCATTGACCGCTCTCCCCATATCAAACTAATGAAAGGACTCTGTTACTTTGGAGATTCCTCGGCTTCTCCTGACTCCGCATGAACCGTCTCTTTTTCTCATAGCCACCAGACTCATTGCGATTACCGGAAAATAATCACCCCGTCCCATGCGATATATTTGTGTCTTCTGCGGCTCCAGCCTCGGACACCAACCAGGATTTACCA
>JACDDF010000313.1 GCA_013817135.1 Nitrospirales bacterium | reverse complement strand
ATACGGAACGTGGCCACCAGGCGCTAAACCGACAGACCCCTGATGCCGTATATTTTGCGCAAACACAGGTCGAAACCGCAGCCTAATGAGAGGCAGAATTTTCACTTCTCAAGCTGTCCAAAAAACGAGGTCCACTTCTAGGTGGCCAATGTCCCCCAGGTCCGAGCCTTACTTTTCCCATCTCCCTGATTGAAATTCTGGCAAATCAGTAGGCAATACGATACAATTTTTAATGTTTGCTTTTCTGAATCCGCCCGATTGACCAACACTTCGACTGAAAGAAAATCCTCATGCTCATTCCGAGTCACGGCAATCCACCGCGCGCCTCCTGGCAAAGCATTCAGTGGCAGAGAATATTCCTAAGTCTTATCTTCCTCTGGCCCTTGCCAGCCTTCGCCCACCAGGCGGGAAATCTTTATCGTGATGCTCTTTCAGCCGTTGAAAATCAGAATTTCAAGACCGCCCAATCATTACTCGAACAGGCCATCCAGGAATTTCCTGGTTTTTCCGAAGCCCATCACCTGTATGGCCTGGTGGAGTTTCAACTGACCCAACAACCTGAACGCGCGATTTCTGCCCTTCAACAGGCCCTCCGCCTCAACCCGAATTTAGCTCAAGCGCAGTATGATTTGACATTACTCTTTATCAAACAAGATCAAATGGAAGAAGCTCAAAAAGCCGTTCAGCAAGCGCTCACTATTTATCCACGTTTTTGGGAGGCCCGGCTCACACTCGCTAAACTATTGGATAAGCGGGAACTCACGAATCAGGCTATTCAGGAATACCAGGCAGTTCTCACTCAACAACCCTACCAAGAAGAAGCGCTCTATCATCTGGCTACCCGGTTTATGCAAGCTCAAGATTTGGACCAAGCACAGCTCCTCCTTACCCAATTGACAGAACACCACCCTCAACAGACAGATGCATGGTTGTTGCTTGGCCGGATTGCGGAACGGCAGAATCAACCCTCACAGGCCTTACATGCTTACCAACAAGTCATTCAGGCCAATGCGGAACATTCGGAAGCCCACTACAATCTTGGATTTCTTTACCAACAACAAGGGAACCTACCAAAGGCCATCGAGCATTTCCAACGCGTCAGTGAACTCAAGCCTCAGGATGCCGAGGCCTTTCTCAATCTTGGAGTCCTCTTCGCAGGAAACCATCAGTTCGTGGAGGCGGAACAAGCGTATCAAGCAGGAATCGCTTTGCAACCAGATTCCCTGGAAGGACATTTCAATCTTGGAGCCTTTTACGAATTCCACAAGAAGGATCTTCCTCAAGCACGAATTCACTACCAGAAATACATTGACCTTGGCGGAAATGACACCAGAATCCAACAATTGCTTAAACAACTTGAGCAATAGATCGCCTCCATTGGCTCAAGAAAGTCATCGAACTCTCCTTCCACACCTCTCCTTCCGAACAACCTGATATCCACTCCATTGTTTTAGTCTTCCCATCTTCTTCCACCCTAGGTTCATGGGCTTTGCTCTTTGACACTTTCAGACCCTCCAGGGCTTTTCGAAGCTGGTTCATCTCCTCACTCCATGCCGTTTGTTTCACGGCCGGAACCTGCTGATCACAATTGGCCTTTGATTAAGGGCGGAAGGCCAACATTTCTGTCCAAACAAACCTGTTCGCAATGTTCGTGAAGTACTCTCTTTCGATCACAACTACACACAAAATCAAGAAAGCTAGCCATTTGTCGCACTTTTCCAATCGGCAAGTTTTTCAATATTCAGTCGATATTCTCCTACCAAAGAACCTCCGCGTTGAATCAGCGAGAAATGAATGAGTTGGTGTGAGGTTGGTGAGGTTATTGATCCTTTTATCCAGGGAGACAAGGAAAATGGGACGCAATTCAATCAAAGGGTTACAGAATCCGTTACGAAACCAACAAGGTGCATACATCCTGATTACAGGCATTGCTGTTGTGACCCTGTTTGGATTTGCAGCCCTGGGTATTGAAGTTGGACGGTGGTATGCCATCCAGGGAGAAATGAGTAAAGCGATCGATGGGGCCGCCTTTGCGGGAGCCAAAAATGTGAACAATCCCAATATTGCGGATCTACACGGGTTTGTCCAACAAGTAGCTCAAGCTAATTTCCCTCCCGGACTGTTAGGGACTGACACGCCAACGTTCCTGGTGACCGACGACGGAAACGGGAAAATTACTGTTCAAGGCGCCACGAATTCCATCAATTCTCTCTCGAAAGTAGTTGGGGGAAGCCACGCCACGACCGCTATCGCAGCAGACGGGTCCGCTAAACTTCGCAACGCTGAAATCGCCTTGGTTCTGGACGTGTCGGGGTCGATGGCAGGCAGCCCCATAAGCGACCTAATAGATGGGTCAACAAGCTTTGTCGAAAACTTCACTGATCAACAAGCCGATAATCGATTTGCCTTGATAACCTTTGCCTCAGGGGTCCAAAAGCCCTTTGCTATGGACCATGGATACGTCTCCCCCATGACTTCAGCCATAAATGGACTTAATGCCTCCGGGGGGACCAATGCCGAAGACGCCTTAGCTCAAGCCCTTACCCTCCCGTGGTCCGACCAATCCGGCGTCCCTGCGAATGAACGAACCAAACAAGTCGTCGTCTTTTTCTCGGATGGAAATCCCACGGCTTTTCGCGGACAGTTTAAATTTAACGGCACGGATTATGACGGGGTCGCCGCACTTGGAGGTTCAACAGTTTTCGCAGATTTACAAAAACCGGATCAACAATACAGTCTGTATAGTGTGTACAAGGTTCATCGAACTGGCGATGGAAAAACCTCTGGGACTACACCTTGCCCAAATACCACCGCTCCAAATGGCACCAACAACAAATTAAACGTAAAATGGAATGTCTTCACAGATTCCACCTATGGATTGAATAGTTATGGACCCATGTCCAGTTACAGTTTCCAACAATGTAATATTTCCCAAACAGCACTCGCCGGTTACCTGACACATCTCGCAACTCAGATGGCTATTGACAATGCCTCTGCCATCAAAGCGAAAGGCATTGAGATCTATACCATTGGATTGGGCAACATCGATCAGTCATTTCTCGCAACGCTCTCCAGCGGATCAGCTTTTGCCTACTATACTCCTAACTCCTCAGAGTTGGAGGGAATTTTCCAACAAATCGCCAATATTCTTAAACTTGTCCTTATTACTAATACCCCAAGCAAATAACTGACAATTATGCAGCATATCTCACGGCGGGAGCCCGGAAGTAAGAACGGGTGCGTGCTGGCTGCCGCTGCAACGATTGCATGGTGGCTCGCACCTGCTTCACCAGTGAGGGTTTGTCCCGCGGTTTGGGGCGAAGGCTCAGGCGTTGCTTCAGATCGTTGTTGAGGTATTCATCAGGATTGAGCTCGGGCGCATAGGGGGGCAGAAAACACAGCTCCAAGGCTGACTGATGCTGCGCCACCCAGGCCTGGACTTTATAGGCATGATGCACCTTCAAATTGTCCACGATCAGGAAAAGTTTCTGCTGGCGTCCTCGGATCAACCGTCGAAGAAAGCGCAGGAAGGTTGCGACGTTTAAGGCCCCGTCATAGACCATAAATCGCAGTTCGCCGCGATTCGAGACGACGGAAATCATTGCGGTCGAAAACCGCTTGGTCGTCTTCGTGAGCACGGGCGTCTGGCCTTGGGGGGCATAGGAGCGTCCGATCTGATCCTGATTACACACGCCCGTTTCATCCCCCCACAAGATGAGCGCCCCCTCGGCCTTGGCCCGTCGAAGAATCGCGGGATACTCAGTGGCTAGCCACCGTTGGATACGGGCGGGGCAGCGTTCTTTCGCACGAATGAGCGGTTTTTTGGGCGTGAACCCCCACCGCTGTAAATACAGGCGAACGGTTGACAGGGCAAGGTGCTTCCCCCATTCGCGGTCGATCAGCTCTTGCACCGCGGCCGCCGTCCACAGAGCAAACGGCAGTTTCAGCTGATCGGGGCATTTATCGCGAATCATCTGCTGGAGTCGGTGTTCCTCCCGTCCCGTTAACGCTTTCTGAGACGCACTGTCTCGGCCACGTTTGTGGGACTGGAGCGCAGACGAGCCCCCACGCCGACACGCGCTCACCCACTTGCTCACAGTTTGCCGCGCCACTCCCACGGCGTCCGCGGCATATTGATGCGTACACGCCTTCTCCTCCACCAACCGCACTGCCCGGCGGCGCAAGGCTTCTTGAGTCGAGGCATCCAGCTTGCGCACATCGTCCAATTGCATGACCAGAGTCTAGCATAACAACCCTCATGTTGTCATCTATTTGCTTGGTTTATTAGTATTTCAACCACATAGCTGCGACGGAGATAGATTTCCCGGCAGTTTCGGAACTTGAGGCTCGCGTGTGAAACA
>JACDDF010000312.1 GCA_013817135.1 Nitrospirales bacterium | reverse complement strand
GGAGTCGCCAGGGCGAGCCGGTGACGTTTCATTCGGCATTGGTGCCGCCGTATGTGCGCAAGACGGCCAGCCTGGAAGCAGCGATCCCGTGGCTGTACTTGAAGGGGATCTCCACCGGCGAGATGCAGGGCGCCTTGGAAACCTTAGTCGGCCCTGAGGCCAAGGGGCTTTCCGCCAGTACGGTGGCCCGGTTGAAGCAGGTCTGGCGTGCGGAATACGACAGCTGGCGGCAGCGACAGGTGGATCATGAGCAGTGGGTGTATATCTGGGTGGATGGCATTTACAGGGGACTCCGCGCTGAGCAGCAACGGCTCTGTGCGTTAGTGGTGATTGGGATGAATGCTCAGGGGGAGAAGCACTTCTTGGCGATCGAAGACGGCGTACGTGAGTCGACCCAGAGCTGGCGGGAAGTGCTCTTGAATCTGAAAGCCCGCGGGATGAACGCCCCGGCCTTGGCCATTGGCGATGGAGCCATGGGGTTCTGGAGGGCGTTGGAAGAAATTTACCCGAGCACGCAGCAGCAACGCTGTTGGTGCCACAAGACCAGCAATGTCTTGAATACACTCCCGACGAGTGTGCAGCCCAAGGCCAAGCAAGCCTTACAGGACATCTGGCAGGCGGAAACCCGAGTGGCCGCTGAGCACGCATTCGAGGTCTTTCTGGCGACCTATACGCTGAAGTACCCAAAGGCGACGACGTGTTTGCAGAAAGATCGGGAAGAGTTGTTGACGTTCTATAAATTTCCAGCGCAGCACTGGCCGAGTCTGCGCACCACGAATCCGATTGAATCCACGTTTGGCACGATTCGGCACCGAACAGCACGGACCAAGGGGTGTCTCACTCGTGATGGCCTGTTGCACATGATGTTCAAACTCGGCCAGTGTGCCGAGAAGAACTGGCGACGCCTCCGAGGATTCAAGCAGCTGGAAAAAGTCATCAAGGGCATTCAGTTTATTGATGGCATCGAGGAAACCATTGATCCGGTCGCCGCGTAATCACTGGCTCAGACACCACATTTGACAATAGCTCATCCCGCTCAAAATAAAAGTACAAGAATAATTCTCTCGGATTTGCAAAAGGTCTCAAATTCTAAACATAGAATTATTAAATCAAGAATTGATTTTGAATTTTATGATCCAGAGGCAATTATTCTTTCTTGGCAGGCACTAGATTACATGGTATTTGAGCAAGCAGGGCGGCCATAACATCTTCATCTTGGTCAATGTCCCAAAAAAGTCCACAATGTGAAGGATCGTTCCATTCAGGGGTTTCAACTGGAAGATGTTGTAGGTCGATGTTAGGGTTTTCTTGTGAATTTTTAAATCCTTGATGAATTTCCTCAACTGCCAATAGCGCAAGCCTGGCCTGAGTGCCAATTCTACTCATTTTTTTGTTTAAAATGGTCCTAATCTCGTCTATTTGTTCAGCCCTCTTTTTTCCTTTGAAATACTCAAGCCAATTGAATGAAAGAGAGGGAGGGGTATGTTTTCTATCTGTACCCGAAAATTTATAGGCGTCGGCTGTCGGATAACCGGTTTCTTCAGATAATGTTTGGCGACCACAATATCTGGAGATAGTATTGCCTGGTGAGATTTTGTCATGGATCATTCGGTAATCCAGGTGAGAACTTTGTAAGGCTGGAGGTTTTCAAAAATACTTACAATTGGCATCTTTGCCGAAATGCGACTAATTTTTCCTATGACCTTATTGTCTGGAGTAAAAAGGACTATCTTTACTTCTTGGTTGGAAATGAACTCCACGGACAAATAATGCTCCTTATCTCCTTGCCATTGAATGCGAATGTTTCCGAGGGGTGTAAGGGTAATTTCAGGGTATTTGAAATTCAGTTTTTCGAATTCTTTGAAAAGTTTCAAGAACCCATATAATGAATCCACAGAAATTAGGTCAGTATTGGGATATTCCTCCTCAGACGCTTCTGTCAAAATATTGAGACGATGATAAATTTTCTCCGCGTATGGAAGAGAAGACCTCCTTGCTCCCTCTATTAAATCTTTTCGTTCCTTATCCTCGATGTCGATCAGCTGCTCGAATGGAGTGTTATCTTCATAAATATCAATAGAATAGGAATATTCAACAAGACTACCAACTGTATTAACAGTATCTCTGATATTGATTCGTTTATTTTGAAATTTTTTTAAACTTACTGGGGTTCGCTGCAAAGGCTTTCCTTCGGCCCAAAGTAAATCCTCATTAGACCATATAGGGGACGGATCCTGTAACAAAACCATGTTTTGGATTTTCCTAGAGAAAAAATATTCTGGAGTTAGGAGTTAATAATTACTTCCCATTTTTCTTCTTCCAAACATTTTTCTGAATACTATCTGCGGTAAGGTCTTCGAAGGTCAACAAAATGGTGTCGTGTGCTTCTTTAAACCATTCTTCTTGTGTGAATTCTTCGAAAATTTCCAAACAGTTGCCACGAACTGTAATTTCAAAAATAATCAATGGTATATTCTCTGGACGTTTTACTCCATGGCCTACCTTTACTGTAATCTTACCATTTTTTGGGTTAGACATTTTGAATTCAGATAGCCAATTCGTGGTTGTCATTCCCTTTAGAAAGCGAGATTGGGTATTATGCCAGCTAATATCTGGAAAAACCTTCCCAATTTCTTCAATGTCCTGCCACCCCTCATTTATAAAAATATGATTGATGTAAGAAAGCTCAAATCTTTGTGGAACAATATCGCCAAGATCATTTTGCGCACAGAACTTTTTAAATTTTTCGAAGTTGAGGTTAAATTTTGGCGCTATATTATCAAAGCGTGGATATACGCCGTCTTTTTTTCGCCAATTAAAAAAGAAATGATTTTTTTGTAGCTGTATTAAATAATCTTCTCCCTCATTAATAAGCCAAACTCGGGGAATGGGAAGTCCGCCCGTTTCAATTTCCTCTAATCCTGTTAAATCACCTAAAACCGGAGCGTTTTGACACGCTATAAATTCCTTTTTAACTTCTCCCCAAAATAGCCCGTAATGAGGTACCTTTATTCCTGGTAAAGGTTGAAACTTGACACCCATTACAACCTCGGCCAATGGAGGTTTTTCATAATCTGGGAGATTTTTACGATTCATTGAACCTGACAAGAGTGAGAATTTAAATAGGAATAATTCCTATGAGTTGGAGGGATAATGTGTGTATTTAGTAAAAACGAGACAAGGAATAAAGCATCTTTATTTTAGGAAACAAGAGTTTATTTAATCATATTTATAACAAAAACAAACAAACTTAGCTATGTTGAAGAACCTACGAAAAGAGTTTGAAGGGCAATCTTTTAAATAGTGAAATTCTTCTTACTGATTAAAGGAGTTATTAATTATCGAACAATTCCTTTTAGTCAAAAAAACTCAAATCCCTTTCACCAAAAATTTCTCTCCTTGATCCCAGCTCTTGAGAAATCCCCTAATGGTCTTGAGAATGCCCAAAATGAGTTGGATCTCTATTCTCAGGCCTTGGTAAATAATTGGGTCTTTTCAAATCTGTTTCGGAACCTAGTGGTGCCCACTTGATAAGGATTTCACCACGCCCACTAGATGAAATGGCCTTTTCGTTGCCTTCATGGGAGTGAGCTTTTACACTCCCTGTTATTTACAACCCGACTAAACGGTTCCCCTCATCAGGTCCAGGTGCACCGGTCTTTCGGCCTGGAGAGCTTAAAGGCCGTGAGGGATTAGTTCGGAATATGTTGTGGCGACTGGAACGAGAGGAATCTTTGAGCATTGTTGGGGGGCCTAAATGTGGGAAAAATCCTCGTTGGTCCTTCATCTCCCCTGGCAACTGATTCTTGCGGGCCCTTCGCCCAAATCCCCTGGACCATTAGCGGTGTATTGTGATGTCGCGGACCAGGACGATCGGCAACGATTCAGGTCTCGCCCGCAGGGGACTCCAACGGTGGAAAATGAAAAATTACTCTTTAAGCCCAGTCCGCCAGCACAATTTTGCCAATTGAGCTCCCTTGCTCGACCAATGCATGCGCCTTGCGCAGATTGGCTGCGTTGATAGGGCGTATCACATCATTGACGGTTGTCACGAGTTTGCCTTCATCAATGAGGGTTGCGATCGACGTTAACAATCGTTGTTGCTCGATCATATCGGCGGTTTGGTACATTGATCGCGTAAACATGAATTCCCAAACAAAGGTCGCGCTTTTACTCTTGAGCACATCGAGATTTACGGGATCGGGGGTTTCGACGATCGAGCAGATGCGTCCTTCCGGGGCGATCGCATTGGCCATCGCCGCCCAATGCTGGGTGGTATTGTTCAGGCAAAAGATATAGTCGACCTGTGGCAGTGCAATGGCACTCAGTTCCTTATCAAGAGCGTTGCGGTGATTCACCACT
>JACDDF010000311.1 GCA_013817135.1 Nitrospirales bacterium | reverse complement strand
CCCCGGACTTGAGCGCTTTGGTACGTATCTGCTCGTCGATATGGCCGGTGATCATCACGACTGGCAGGAAGGGATACTGCTGTTGAATGTGCTGTAAAACGGTCAGACCGTTAATTCCGGGCATCATGTAATCGAGCAGAAGCGCGTCATAGTTCTTCTGCGCGAGGTTGGTCCAAGCTTCTTCGCTATTCCCCGCTATTTCGCTGGTATACCCATAATTTTCCAGGAGAGCCTGGTACAATTTTCCCAGCATCGGCTCATCATCAACCACGAGAATGTGCTTTTTCATCATGGTGAAGGGAGACCTTTCTTGTCAGAAACGGTTTGGTATGAGGTTGCGAGGCATCACTCATTTTGATTCGGAAGAGGACATGTGTTTCTCAACACGTGAGACTTTCCCTTTTCCCTGAGACACTTTTCCGTGAAGACTTCCTTCCCTAGGATCTACCAGGATAACCAAGACCGCTTGAGCAACTGATCAGAATAACCGGGACCTCGCTCGTGAGTGAGACCACTTCCTCTTTGGTCTGAATAGCCATATGGGCGTTCATCGCCATGCGCTCGTTTACGCATGCCCTACTGGCTTCAACGAAAGAAGACACAGGGAGAGAATTGTCACTTGGACACGACTGACATGAAGGCGAGGGAGCTGAACGGCTCGACCCTTGTCGTCGAACTCCATTGATGTGTGACTGTTCTTCGCCGCCTGGTGAGCCGCATCGTTTTTGACCGTGCGGTGGAGCCGTACCTGTCTATGAGTGGTCTCGTCATGAATCTGCCACCCGGTTCCCTCCCTCGAGTCGGTCATCGATGTCTTCTCACCGGCCTTGCCAATTATGTCCGTTGACCCGACGTTGATGGCCCCGCTGACAAGTAGAACAGTGCAAACGATTATGAGATAGGGGATTTTCATGGCTTTCTCTATTTCTGAATTGAGTTCTTCCACCGTGCTCTCTTCTTGGAATCTTCTCCTCAGCGTGTCTTTTGCTTTGTGGTTTCAGCCGTTAACGGCTTAAGCCATGGCTCCTGCCACTTCAGGAGTTCATCTTTTTTGTCACCGTACCGCTCCTGCATCTTGCCGATGATCGTGTCGTCAATTCCTTCGATCTGCTGCAAGGCATCATTGGTGAACTTGTCATACTGCTGCTTGAATTCACCTTTGAACTGCATCCATTTTCCTTTGAGTTGATCTGCGTTCATGCGTTTCTCCGTTCCGTAAAAGAATCGAAATCGCCGGAGTACCGTTTCCATCGGTCCCTGATCTCCTGATTCTTTCGGTGATGGGTCACTATGAAGGGAAGACTGGACGATGTCTGGTCAATATTGCTCAGATTTGAAAACTTTCCGTGGCTTCATCTTCAGAACAGAGTAAGAGTCTGCCTCATCATCTTGCCCACACGGCGTTAGAAGTGCCCATCATAAAGTTAAGCCAATCGTTCGAATACAACCTTCCACACGTGTATGACTTGTCAGTCCAACATACAAGGGGAGGTGTGGATACGACATTCCAGTTGGCTGAAGATGCCGATATTAATCGGGTCTCGGCAGATCAGGCGAATCTGTTCAAAATTGCTCCCGTGTGGACAATTCTTTCCACAGCCGGCTTAGTCTCGCTCAACTTGAAATCGACGAGCCCTCATTTTAGGAGCCTGTCCAGGATTACCGATCGTCGCGAGAGGGTGCAGGTTTGAGTCAGATTTTTCGATCGTTTGAGGCGAATCGTTCGACTATTAAACGAAAAGGATCGGAAAATCTAGCCAAATCCAGTGCCCCGGTAGTAGATCAGTCTAATCTTGGACAGGCTCCTAAGATAGCCGCTCCCGCTCCCGCAGCATGGCCACACGACCGTCCTCGACCGCATCGGAAAGGATCGCCTGCTTGTCTTTAATGAACTCATGTCTCGTGTCCATTGCCTGATCCAAGATCCGGGTGACATTATCGGCCAGCTTATGGATATTCTCTTCGGCTCGCCGCGTATACCCTCGCAACTGCTCCCGTGTCTGACGACCCGACATCGGCGCCAGCAACAGCGCCATTACGGCCCCCAGCAACCCTCCGCTCACAAAAGCCAATCCCACAGATTTCAGTGGACACCCTCTGTCATCCGCCATTGAACCTCCTCCTTTTCAATACAAGGCAGGCCTTATATTGTTCAGTAAAGCCGCCTCTTCTATGCCTTCCACCGCCCTGATCCATCTCATTCTTAAAGCGTTATGCCGGTTGAAAATCTGGAGAACACGAGGCGGACGTTCGACTTGAAGAAGAAACCTTGATTTCACGAACTTCTCGGGCCGGCTCTTCTTCCTTCTGTGAATAAGGAGAAATATACAGATGTATTGTGATCTGGGCGTTAAGGAAGAATGGATCGGTGACTGTGGCGATCTGATTCATGCATGACAAACATAAGGGCAAATGCCACATCCGGTAATCAAAGCCAGATCCTTCGCTGAACATCTTCTGCCATTTCGATCCATCAAGACAGGGGTAATATGGCGAAACGCTTTTCCGATAGAACGGCAACAATGTTTCCAGATTTTCCCGCACATGTTGATTGAAGGTTTCAGGGTTGGAGGCCTGATTTTCTCACAGGGTTTGCAGGTCTTGAGTCGTCAATCCCATTTCTTCCGCGGCCTGATACCAGCCTTTTTGACGCCACCGGGCAAAGTTTAAAGATACGTTGTGTCTGGCCTTCTTCCAGCCCGAGAAGAAATCCGACCTCGACCGGCTTCATCCGGTAGAAATGATAGAAAAGACAAATTAAGGCGTCCCGGCTGAGTACCGCTCGGTTGAGCAGGCCATCCAGAAACCGATATAAAATGGGATTGGAAGCCAACGAAGCTTTTGATTCCTGGAGTCTTCCAAAAAAGTCCGAAATGAATCCATCCAATAGTCACAAAGGCCGGCAGGGAAGTTGTGAGGGACAGTATTCGATAAATCGTTCTATCAAATCGAAGGAGAGCCGCCGTAGCAATTTTTTATGGGCCGGATTGTCGGCCCATTGCCCCGTGTCTTGTAAAATTCGTCGGATAAGACCGGAGGAACGTTCCAAGAAACATGAGATATTGGCCGGAAGACATTCTTTAAATTCTTCCGGATTCGTTATCACCCATTAACCGAGGAGGGAATCGTATTCAGGTGGGTACTCCCTGATCAGGGGAGAGAGGAAAAATGTTATAAGAATGCCCGCCTCGCCTGAATTTCCCAGCTTTGCTACCCACGTTACCCAATATTGTGCCTCCTGTACTCCGGTTTACCAACCGCGTCGCGTGGGAATAATTTTCCAAAGAGGCCTTTTGTCCCTGCTGATTAAGGAATCGAGCGGGGGCATTTCGATTCAGGGCCCAGGATCTTCAGGAGACATTTCCGTTCCGCGGCATGTTCTTCTTCTTGCGCCAGGATCCCCTCCAATACTCTGCAGGTCGTGGAATCATTAGCGGCAACAGCGGCGATCATTTCCCGATAGCTGTCGATCACGATCCGTTTAGCCATCAGGTCTTCCGTGATCATCTCCCTCAATGTCTCTCCTTCGGCATATTCCGGGAGATTCCGGTTCAGACTTTCTTCGGGAGACAAATTCGGCTCTCCCCCGAGTTGGAGAATGCGTTCGGCCAATTGATTGCCATGGGCTTGCTCCTCCATGGCATGTTGAAGAAACTCGGCCTTCGCGCTGAAGGAACTGAGCCCGGCGGCCATGAAGTGATGGCGCTTATAGCGAAAAACGCAGACGATTTCCGTAGCGAGGGCTTCATTAAGCAAGTTGACCACCATGTCCACTTTTTTGGTCTTGTCCCTCAAAATCATAGCGGCTCCCCCCCCGCGTCGAACCCGGGCATGAAGCGTCTTCTCCTCAGCCAACCTGGTAGCTTCTTTGACGATGCCACCTTTTTTCACGGTTTCCTCCTTCGGGGGAGTGGACTCCCCCTCCCGACCACCGATCACCTGTCGCCCAAGGCTTTGTTGTCATCGCGGGCCTACATCAACCATGTCACTGTGACCGCCATGTTCCGTTTACCATCAGACCGGTCGCCTGAAGGAGATCGGGTCCATGGCCTGTTGTCCGGCTAATTATCGGCCAGCGGTCGCCGACTGTCGGATGGCAGTCGGCGCCAGTGACCCGGGTGGCGCCTGCAAGATGGGAATCAAACAGCCTGTTAACAGAATAGCCAGGGGCAGGGACAACGACGGGACACCTTGAGAAGAACTGTAGAGTCGGGAACATGGTCCTGCCTTTCTCAATGACCTAACCCTTTGGTTTCAACGTGAGATCGTTTTTGACAGACTGCACCCCTGGAACCTGCCAGGCGATCCAGGACGCATTGGCACTGGTCTTGATGTTCGCCACCTCACCCGTCAGTGAGACGACTCCCGAAT
>JACDDF010000310.1 GCA_013817135.1 Nitrospirales bacterium | reverse complement strand
CTCCTGTGCTCTGCTGTTCAAGGCGAATTCTGGCTCGCCATCTTTCGCGTTTCAGGCGGTAGCCTTCCTACCGACGCGAAAATTGAATTTTGATGACCTTCGCTGGGCCGGATGGAAGGTCGTTCGGCTCGAAGGTGAGCCTCCTAATGTCAGGATAAATTCTGACGTCCGTACCACCATAGATTGAATACCGGAGCGTTTCCTCGCCTCACATGGCGCGTTCACAAAAAATACAGATTGGGTGCAACAACAGCTTAGTATGAATTTTCACCCCTCTTGCAAAACCTAATGAAAATATATGTTTCAAAAGAGATCAATGCCCGGATAAAATCTGCCATTAGGCGGCCTCCTCGGCGGAAGATATTTGCAGACCATGCAGATGATCGGTGGCGCGTTGTGCATGGGCGGCGGCGATCCCATCCGAGCTCGGCAGGCGATGAAGGCGGTAGACACCCGCCTGGTGTGACGTGATGTGCATATCATCCAACTGTTGCCTTCACCCTTCGATACCTCAGATCTTGGGCCCGGCTATATTAATGGCTACGTGCCAGGCGTAAGGCCAAGGAGAGAGGAGATATTTAAGTCTTAAGTTCCATTCCAAATAAACTCATCGGTTCCATACTTGTTTGATCCATATATAATTTGGTAGTCGGCCCCAAGGTTTTCCAAGATCTCTTTGGCTTGCAGGCTCTGTCCATAAAAACCTTGCAAGTGCCAAGGTTCACGCCTTAGAACAGCCCAACCACGAATCCATCCCGGATTATAGGGATCGAGCGCAGGAACCCATCTTTCAAAAAGCTCTAATGGTTGAAACCAAAATGAATATCCCACCCCGTCATCCTCATTGTTGGGGCCCATACCGGAACTCACAAGGCCAATGACATGGCCGTCCTCGTTGAAAATTGGTCCACCACTCATCCCCCCAGGCCAATTGCATGAAACCTCGAATGAAGGCCACGGCTTGGTAACACCGCGCCCATTTTCAAATAGTTTTCTAATTTCACCCACAGCTCCATACATTTTCTCAGTAAATATCAGCACGCCTTCTTCCCTAACATTTTGGACATCCATGACATTCGGATAGCCAATGGCCATGACTCTATCGCCAATTTTAGGCCGTGAACCACTAATGTTTAAGGGCAAAAAATCTGTAAAATCCTTGACCCGTTGATTGGCAGGATCAAAGCGAAACTTGACGCAATCGAAAATGTTTCTATTATCAGTGCGTCCGTGTAATCGGCCAATAGGATCGCTAACTTCCCCCCAATATGTTTCAATATTGTCAATACACACACGGCACTCATTAGGAATAGGCGGCCGGCCGTAAACCAGCCCAGGGCTCATCATTCCAAAGACCGTTCCCAAATGACGATCAATAATTTGTCTTTTTTCGGGACACTCCAGCAGATGATAGGCTGTTAAATACATCCCAAAAGGATCCACACGGAAAGACGTTCCTAGCCCAGAAACCAGATGTGTTTCCCGATCTATTGTAAATAAAGGCACAATACTTCTCCGAAGACCGAAGGGATCCTGTATCCGAAAATATCTTTCATTTTCTTGGCTAGATGGCAATGCTGAAAAAGACATTAAGGTACTCCAATCTCATGGAATAATGATTCGGGAAGCTAATTCTGCCCTGCCCATTGCCATGGAATAAATCCAATTTGTGGACAGCTCTCTTTCTGGCGGAGAGCTTCCATGACCATTTTTTATTCAGGTAATTTTGAAGAGTTAGGTCCTTGGCTCGTTAAAAAAATCCCAAGTTTTCTTGTTGCTGTCGATATTGAAGAGGGCTTCGCTATACTGTAACGCTCGGTGCAACCTATTATTTTCCAATCGTCGATTTGCCCTTTTTTTGCGGAGCCGCCACAGGAACATTAATCATAAAACGTTATGGGGATAACATGCCCCATGCTGACGAGAACATCAGTCGAGGGCTTTTTCCAAGTGAACGGGTTGTGGCATGTGTGGTGCTCAATCATCCTCGAGCAAGATCTCAAGCTTTGGCCTAGAGCCAGTACGTGCTGTGTGGCGATACGGTCCATTTTTATCTTGCTGACCTTAATTCTTCTCAAGAATCTTATCAGGAACTTGGTATTTCAGAGATAACTGACCTTAGGGAGTGGACAGCCTGTGAGTGTTTGGCAACCACAGTTCATGAGCTCTGTGCTGCGCTGACGTCTCGGATTCGAGCAGGAAGAATGTCAATTGGTCAACATTTTGAGATTTCGATTATTTACGCGGCGTACAATGTGTCCCGGCGGTGACATTTCATTGCTGTGCGCGGAGTCATTAAGCATCCGCTCAATATGTCTGAACCCTGATCTGAAAATTTCAAAAAATAAAACAATAATATGCCGGTGAAAAATCCGTTCATGATGAACACCCGACCGAATTTCCTAAACATCTTCGTCGCTCCTAGTGAGAGGGATGAGCCGGGAAAAACAGTGTATAGGGAATAACCGTCACTCCTGGCTCTGCGAGAGTGGATTGTCGGAGGAAATAGGTGCACCATCTGAAGTCCGGTCCTCGAGGCGAATTCTGGCTTCGGCAATATCCAGGTGACTGAGAATCCCGACAGGCCGGGATTCCTGATCGAGTACCGGTGCCTGTTTCACATCTTTCATGTATAACACCTGTAACGCGTCTCGTACCGCCTGCCCCTGATGAAGTGCGGCAACATCGCGCGTGGCGATCGCACTGATCCGGTCGCGGAAGTCCTGCCCATGGGTCATGGCGCGATAGACATCCGTTTTCGTCACAATGCTGGTTAATTTCCCATTCGCATCTATGAGGGGCAACAACGTATGCGCACACGTCCCAAAGACCAGAATGGCGTCATTGATCGTGGCGGCTTCCGAAAGAGACGGCGCGGGTTTCTTCATGACGGTCTCGATCGGAGAAGAGAGGAGATCCGTCGACCACCGTTTCTCGCCCAGAACTTCTTCTTGAGGTCCTCGTTGGGCCGTGTAACGAAGAATTTGACTGAGACTGTGGAAGCTCCCGACAAAGGCTTTAAATTCCTTCGAATTAAATATCATGAGGGTGGAGGTCGTTTTTGCCGTCACGGTCACCTGTCGCACCACACCATATAAAAATGATCCCTCGCCAAAATGATCTCCCGGGATCAATTCGTCACGCCAGAGGATTTCTCCGTCGTCATTATCTCGAACGGCTTCCAGATTTCCCGCTTCCACCACATAAAAAGCGGACCCTCGTTCCCCCTGACGAAAAATCACATCTCCGGGTTCCACATGCATGCGCGCGATTTTTTGTGTTTTTTTCAAATCCAGGTAATTGAGATCCGGCGGGAAAAAGAGCTCGAATGTCCAGTCCACCATGACCCGGAGCTTGCGGTCGAGTCCGGGCAATTTCAGCAAATGAACCGTGCGTGTTAACCACCAGGCAAAAAATCCGCTAAAGCGGAAACCCAAGATCGAGCAGACGCCCTTATGATGTCCGATCGTAGCCATCTGCCCCAAGGCTTTGTATCGGAACGCATGAAGGGTGTCGCCGGAAAACGATAAAGCAATGTTTTCTGCGGCATGCTCCCCCAGTTTTATGGCGAATTGGGCGGTTGGCGGACATTGGTTCCCATATCCATCCGGATTCGCCGCCCCGTCTCCAATGCCCCAAACATTCGAGTAACCCTTGAGGTGGAGAAATTCGTCGGTCACCAACCATCCCCTGGCATATTCGGCTGTCAGATCGGTGAGCACCGGGTTCGGGGCGTTGCCGATCGTGCAGATGGGGTTCTGCGAATCGAGACGGGTGCCGTCACTCAGTCGGATGTAGGCGGCACTTACCGAGGATGCCCGTTGGTTCAACAATATGGTCAAGCCGCGTGACTCCAGAGACTGTTGAGCAAATTTCCCAAGGTCTTCGCCCAGCTCAGGAAGCAAATGCGGTCCGGAATGCACCAGAGTGACTCGCAGGTCAGAGGGATCGAATGCCGGATAAAATCGTCTGGCTGCGTATAGAAGATCGAAAATTTCACCGGCCGTTTCGACGCCGCTATACCCGCCGCCAACGACCACGAAATGGAGGAGGGATCGCCGGATGTCCGGATTGGGTTCGAGGTCCGCCTCCTCAAGGCGTTTAATGATATGTTCCCGGATTCCCAGGGCATCAGCCAGTGTCTTTAAAAATAACCCATGCTCCATCATGCCCGGTACCGCATGGAGATTGGTGCTGCTTCCCAGGGCAAGAACCAGGTGTTTAGCCTCAATGGGTTCAAGCCGTAAGCCCTCATCCGCATGAAATTCGATTCGTCGTTGCTGAAGATCGATCTTGATGACTTCGGCACGCTGGACCATACAGCGCCGCAAGGCTAACCGGATGGGGTTCATCACGTGCCGAGGTTCGATC
>JACDDF010000309.1 GCA_013817135.1 Nitrospirales bacterium | reverse complement strand
AATTGGCTGCCATGCATCGTTCGGAAGGGCAACGACTTCTAGCATTGGAAAAGGATGGAGGAAGTCCGATGGAGAATTCTGACAAGAAGGGGGATTCCTCGCGGAAGAACGCGAGTGGTTGAATCCGAGGATTCTTCTTTATACAGCATCGCGAAGCGCTCGTTTAGTTCTCATCATTCATAGCCACGCCATGTTCAATTCGGCGTGACCATTCGGGTTCCGTTTTGCTATCGAGATATCTTTACTTTCAAGTCCTGAATTTGTCCAGTACGACTATGGTGGCGGGAATAGGAGCGCAGGAAAAATTTCCTTTCCTCATGTTGTAGAAAATCATTCTATAATTACTAAGGTCAATGACGCATGGCAGATCTCATAAAAGGATTCCAAAAATTCCATGACGAGATATATCAACACAAGCAGGAGCTGTTTGAAAAACTTGCTCATGATCAAGCACCCTAGGCTCTGTTTATCACGTGTTCAGATTCACGAATTAATCCGCATTTGCTCACGCAAACTGAGCCGGGGGATTTATTTATCTTGCGAAATGCTGGCAATCTCGTTCCAGCCTATGGAGCGCTCATTGGAGGAACCACGGCAACCATTGAATTTGGTGTGTCTGTATTGAAAGTCAAAGAGATCGTTGTCTGTGGACATACGGATTGTGGTGCTATGAAGGCCCTTCTCCATCCCGAATTGATGGAAGACCTTCCCGCCGTCAGAGAATGGCTCCGAAATGCTGAAAGTACACGCCAGATCATGAAGGAAATCTACCCTAATCTTAAGGGTGAGGAGCTTTTTGCCGCGACGATTAAAGAAAATGTCTTAATGCAGCTTGAACATTTGCGTACTCATCCTGCTGTTGCCAAGCGGTTGCGAGGAGGAGACCTCAAGCTCCATGGGTGGATATATTCCATTGCAACCGGAGAGGTGTGGCTCTACGATTCGGCTCAAGGGAAATTTGTTTTTCCAAAAGAGTTGAAAAACGTATAATTAGAAAGGTCTTTGAAGCCACGCCTTGCAGCGGTGTGGGTGATTGGAGCGGAATCGAAAATGAAAGAGCAGATGAAAGACATGTTTACCATGCAGTGGGTAGATGTACGACAGGATTTTTTCGCATCCGTTGTCGTCTTTCTCGTGGCGCTTCCATTATGCATGGGGATTGCGATTGCCTCCGGGGCTCCTCCTGTTTCGGGAATTATTACCGGCATTGTGGGAGGTCTGGTTGTCGGATTCCTTGCCGGTTGTCCTTTGCAGGTAAGCGGACCGGCCGCGGGCCTGACCGTTCTTGTCTTCGATTTTATTCAGCGTTTTGGCATAGCCAAACTGGGTATCGTTGTTCTGTTGGCAGGAGTGATTCAAATCGTGGCGGGCATTCTCCAACTCGGACAATGGTTTCGAGCCGTTTCTCCTGCCGTCATCCAAGGAATGTTGGCCGGAATCGGGGTGATTATTTTGGCCAGTCAATTTCATGTCATGGTTGGAGACACCCCGAAAGAGAGTACGGTTGAAAATATCCTGAGTATTCCCGAAGCCATATGGAAAGGGTTGGTCCCCAAGGAGGGAGGGGCCAATCCTCATTTAGCCGCTAGAATTGGAATCCTCACGATTGGATCCATGGTTCTCTGGCAATTCTTACCTAAAAAGTTCCAATTCATTCCTGCCCCCTTAGTGGGTGTGTTGGTAGCGAGCGGAGAAGCATACATTCAAAATTTATCTATCGACTATATTGAATTTCAAGATAGTATTGTTAACTCCATACGTTTTCTGAAAATAGAGGATTTCTCTTCCCTTTTGGATATGTCAATGCTGGCAGTTGCCGTCGCCATAGCCTTTATTGCCAGCGCAGAAACGCTATTATGCGCAACCGCCGTAGATCAAATGCATTCAGGCCCGCGAACACGATATAACCGTGAAATGTTTGCCCAAGGGGTCGGAAACCTTCTGTGTGGGTTTTTGGGAGGCTTACCGATGACCGGAGTCATTGTCCGTAGTAAAACCAATATCCAGAGTGGAGGTCGTACCCGTCTCTCAGCCGTTTTTCATGGGATATGGTTACTTCTCCTTGTCGGACTCTTCCCCGAATTACTCGAACTGATTCCCATTGCGAGTTTGGCCGCCCTCCTAGTGTATATTGGTTATACCCTCATCAATGTGCAGGCTATTCGGACACTCTCGCAATACGGGCGTGGAGAAATACTCGTGTATGGGGTCACCGTGTTGATGATTGTCTTGACAAACCTGTTAGTAGGAGTTCTTGCTGGCTTAGGCGTGGCACTGGCTAAATTACTTTATACAACCCAGACGCTAAAAGTTTCTGTTGAGAAGAGCACGGACACCAAACCTCTTTCAATCACAATTTCAGGTACTGCCACGTTTGTGAGCCTTCCCAAACTGGCGAATGCCTTGGACAAAATCCCGATGAATAAGGAGGTTCATCTCAATATTGATGATCTTCGGTATATTGATCACGCCTGTCTGAACCTCCTGAATTCATGGAAAAAATTCCATGAAACCCAAAATGGGAAGGTGTCTGTCGATTGGAAAAATTTAGAATCCAAGCTTATCGAGCATCAGACCACTCCTACGTAATTTCAATAGCCATCGCGCACAAAACTCTCTGGTTTTCAAAGTCGTAGCCGGACAGAGGGAAAAGATTAATTGGCTCTTCTCCCAAGTGAGTGGGCCATTTTAATCTTTGGGCACCTCGGTTCCCCTCCTTTGTAAGGAGGGGTGAGGGGAGGTAGAGCCCGACAACAACCGCCGGCTCAAGTCTGCAAGGACTCCTTCCACGTTGTCCATTATATCGTCGTTCGTGTATCGAATGATCCGCAGTCCCAGAGATCGAAGTGCCTTTTCCCTCTCCTGATCTCGTACCATGCGATCCGCAACCCCGTGCACATCCCCATCCACTTCAATAACAACGGCCTTTTCCGAACAGTAAAAATCCACAATATACGGGCCAATGCCATGTTGTCGGCGGAATTTCAAGGAATGGAATTGTCTGGCCCGCAGTCGTAACCAAAGCCGATTTTCAGCAGGCGTCATCTTGGAGCGAAGACGACTTCTCAAGCCCCGCTTCTTGGAATCTCCTTGAAGAACTCTGTTCACCGTGATCTACCCCACCTGCCCTCCCCTTACAAAGGGGAGGAATCCCTATCTGCAAATGTGTGACCCCTTCAATCCTTTTCCTGTCCACGATTCATGCGGTTTTCAGGTCAAGCAGCTCCTCCAATTTACCCACTCGATTGGGTGAAGACCCGATTAATTTTTTCACTGCCCAAATTCTTTTTAGCACCGTATGCGAATTTTGGCGAAGGCCAACTGTCATTTAATTGCCGTAAGTTCCTGACCAAAAAGAATATTATTCAGGCTTAAATCCTGCTCTTAATATCGATTGTCAGGTTCATTGAATGCTGCGCATTCCCGGCGGAACCGATTTTGTCACGTTTGTTTTGAGTTTGAAGTAAATGTATCCCGCTCTGCTAAACCTTGCATGACATTTTTCCTTTTTTGTCAGGATTTCCCCTATTCCACAAATTCCATCAGATGCTTAAGCTGTTGCCTTAGGGAAAATCGTCTGAGCCATTTTTAAGGTATTTCGGGGATTTCCTCGATAAGAATTCCTGCGGAAAGTAATTTTAGGAAAGCCCCGAGGCACCAGCTCAAAGTGTTTCATGAGTTGGAAGATGTCATTCACAAAAAGGGAAATGGTATAGAAATTGTGCCAGAAGGAATGGTTGAAAAAAGGAATATAACCGTGGGGTGTAACCATGATGATTATGGTTGTGGCATCTCAAAAGGAATTACGCAATGAAATTTCCTCGTTTTCTTTTGGGAAAAGGGTATGAAGTCTGCGTGCCTCCTCACAGACAGGATGTTTTCCCCTTGGTGAAGGAAGAAAATCCCTGAGTGATTGTGTTGGATATGTATGTGGCTGCGCCCAATGGCCTGGAAGTTCTGCGGAAACTTCGAGCACAAAACTATAAGGGAAAAGTAGTGGCGCTAGCCGGAATGTCAGTGAGTTCTTTAATGCCACAAGCATTCCAGCTTGGCGTGGATCAGGTGATAGGAGGATTTCAAGGCTGGGGTGGAACACTGAATCTTGATCAGGTGGAATCGGCAATCACCATGACATTGCGCTCGGAATTTCCAACGCGCATTTGAATTGTATGAAGTCCCAGACCGAACGTAAGGGAACGACCTGGAGGACTGGTTTGAAACCGAGTGGCAAATTCTCCAAGTGAAAACATCTTTGCCGCCGTTAACGCAAAAGGAAAGGAAAGATGAACCTAAGAAAGTCTTGAAAAAGCCCACCAAATTAAAAAAAGAATCCCTCCTGGAAGGCTTGATATTCAACATGATTTGGCATGCCG
>JACDDF010000308.1 GCA_013817135.1 Nitrospirales bacterium | reverse complement strand
TAAAGAAGGAGTGAAGCCGGTGTTAAGCCAGCACTTCCGATGCGGCTCAACACCGGCGCTCCGCAAGGCGGTCAACAGCGCCCTTGGCCAGAGTTTCTAGGAGTGAGGAGATAAGATTCGCCTTTTCAGATTCAAAACAACCATCATCTGATGATGCCCAGGAGGCCAAACAGATGACCCGACCCGCCTGGACGGAGCAATGCTCGGTTAATCGAGGGGGCACAACATACATGACAATTATGCTCATCGTATTTGGCGGAGCAATGGTGTTAGCGATTTGCCTGGCAATCCTCAATTGGTATTATTGGGGAAGATCGACTAAAGAACGGTATCACGCGAAGCATACTCCCCTTTCTGAAAAAACAAACTGACCCACGCTACGGTAATCCATGACATCCACGCATGAAGTTGCGGAGGCAACCAAACGACTCTAGAGTCAAAGAATTCATTAAAAAAAGCGATGGGCTTTCCGAGTGGAGTAAGCCTCGATCTTTCCTTACGGTCTGAGGGAAACCCGCAAGGTCTTCTAAAGGAAACGGGCCTGGTCCGTGTTATCTTTATAATGGCCATTGTGCTATGGGTATTACAGTCTTGGCTTTTCACCGAACCGGCGGCCTTCAGGATCTCCGCAAACATATGGAAGATTTGAAGGAAAGGAATGAGCAGGCCTGGGACAGCGCACGCGATCTGACGACGGACGGCCTGATTCGCTTCGAGTTTTTCATTCGCAGATAAATTAAAATTGCCTTCGCTTGAAAGGAAAGTGCCAGAAAGTCCGACTGCAACCCCGGAGAATACATATATGAAATCCTTGATCGTCTACACGGCGCTCTTTTTTGTAGGAGTAGGATTCGGTTTAGGAGCCCCAATCCTTGCCTCCCGATATGCCCAACCCTATCTACCCCAGTTTCTAAAGGAGACGGTTCATCCCCTGACCGGGACAGTCACACACAAAGAACGCCAGCAGGACCGATTATTAATGACGGTCACCACGCAAGACGGCACCATCCTGGCGACCTTTCGGAAACAGGTTCCGGAGATTGACCTGCTTGTCGAAGAACAGGACTCGGTCACGTTGGACGTCAAGCAATACGAACCCTTTGTGACTGATCCACCAGTCATAAAAGTCAACAAACTCACACGGCAGGCTTCCGAACCGGACCAACCCTCACCTTCCTTAATCGAACCCGAACCTCTCCGGGACCCTCCGTTGAACCCGCCACCCGCATCGGGAGAGACATCTGATAACCCAGAACCTTCTCACCTCCCCCCCAATTAATGGTTGAGGGCAGAGGAGAAAAGGAAACCACACAGAATAATAGGCGGGCTAAGGCCCAATGCCACTCCGGTGAAGACATTCTCTCATGATGATTGAACGCACCGTAAAACTCATCGATCCAGCAGGCGCAATAAGGAATTTCGTCTCTCTGATCGCCTCGTTCATTGTCAAAGTGTGTACCCTATTTCTGCTTATTTATTTCTAAGGAGGTCAATCCCGTGGATATCACCCTTTGGACCGCAACCCTTCAGGAATCGTTTGAGTACAGTTTCAAACTGTTTATGGCCTATCTCCCCAAAACCCTTGGGGCCTTGATGTTGTTAGGCCTGGGTATCCTATTGGGAAAAATCGTTGAAGCGGGAACGAGCCGCGTGTTGCATCTGATCGGCGTCGATCGTTTACTGAGCGGCACCGGCGTTATAGCGCTGCTCAAAAAAATCGGTAGCCAAAAAACAATTTCACAAATTGTCGGCCTTCTGGGATTTTGGCTGATATTTCTCCTCTTTCTGATTTCCGCCACCGAAGCCTTAAGTCTAGCCCTCTTGTCCGAAACCTTAACAGGACTGGTCCACTATCTTCCCAAAATCGGCATGGCTACCCTTATCCTCGTTCTGGGGCTCCTCGCCACAAACTTTGTGCGCGACCTCATCTCTGTCGCATGTGATTCTTCTGGAATCCGGCAAGGCACCATCATCGCGCAAACGGTCTATATCGCCGCCACCCTGCTTGTTCTGGTGACAGCCATCAATGAGTTGGGGATTGACACGTCACTGCTCAACCAAATCATCGTCATTCTCATAGCCGGACTCATTGCCGGAGCCGCGTTATCTTTTGGAATCGGTTCTCGTTCTGCCGTGAAAAATCTGATTGCCGCCCACTACATTCAACCCATTGTTCGAATTGGGGAAAAAATTCAGATCGGCTCCTACAATGGCACCGTCACAGCCATAACTCCCATGGTCGTCGTCCTGGATACGCCGAAAGGACGGGTCGTGATTCCTGCCGCGCAATTTACTGAAGTCACTAGCATCCTTTCTCCAACGGAGGGGTAGGCCGATGAATTTGACCCAACAGCTTCGGCAAACCTTTATCCAGGAACATCCATTAGAGGCCGCACGATACGTGGAGGAACTTCCGGCTCAGGCAGCGGGAGAAATGTTGCACACCATGGAGCCCCAACATATCGCCACCTTCCTGGAGTTTTGTCTTCCCGGCCCAACAGCCGAAATTCTCAAACAATATCCATTGGCCACCAGCGCAGCCATACTCAGCCGCTTATCCTCCCGTTCGGCACGGGCAGTCCTCCGACAATATGACTCACCCACGCAAGCCGCCCTGCTGGATCAGGTTGACCCGGCCATCGGGGCACATCTTCGTCGATCAATTAATTTGCCGGATCATACCGCTGGCAGCCTCGCCGACCCCCATGTCCTGACGCTTCCACCGGACATCACCGTCGCGCAGGCTCTCCAACGCGTGTCCCATACCATCGGGCAAGCTATCTACTATTTATACATCATTGATCATCGGACGATCTTACGCGGAGTCATCCTCATGAAAGAGCTTCTTGGAGCCGAGCCTACGATCACAGTGTCTTCCATCATGCAGCAGAACGTGAAAGCGATTCCGGCCTCGGCCAATGCCCTCGACATTGTCGCCCACCCCGCATGGGCTCAATACGACAGCCTTCCGGTCATTGATCAAGACCACACGTTTATTGGCGCTCTTCGACATCGAACATTGAGAGAATTTCTCCAGTCACGATCCAGCGAGTATCAGCCGGCTTTTCTCTCCGACGCGCTCCTGCAACTATGGGAAGCGTATTCCCTCTCCGGAATCGGACTGATGACCGCCTTGGGAGACGCCCTGACCACATCGACACCGCCAGGTTCTCCCCGGAAGGAACAGGATACACCATGACCGCACTTGCAACGACTGAACAGATGCATCAGGCCTTTATTGCCAAATTTCCCGATGAAGCCGCACATGTGTTTGAGTCCTATGATCCCCAGGAGGTGATCCACATACTTGTCGATCTGCCCCCCACCATGGTCGCAAAGATCCTCTCGGTCATGTCACCATCCTTGGCCGCGGACCTCCTCGGAGTCATTCCACACCCATTACTCCTGAGCGCTCTTCCTCATCTTCAACCCTCATTGACCGCTTCGCTCCTCCAACGAATGCCCGATGAGACCCGTGTGGCCATTTTGGGTGCCCTACCCCAGCACGTCTCAGCCGATATTGGACCATTCATGGAGTATTCCGAGGATTCGGTCGGCATGCTCATGGATATCAAATTCTTTGCACTCCCGGAAGACCTGACAGTCGAGGAAGCGATCCGACAGGTTCGCACGCATGACACCCAGCATCTCAATGAAATCTACATTATTGATCGCAGTCAGGTCCTCGTGGGCGTCTTATCCCTCAGAGATCTGTTTTTAGCCTCTCCAAAGAAGAACCTTGCGGTCTTGATGAAACGCGAATTACCGACCATTCATCCGCTGGAAAATCAGGAACAGGTCGTGGAAATTTGTAACGAATGGAAGGTGCTGACTATTCCGGTCACCGATCTGGACGGCCGCCTACTCGGGATTATCAGCAGTCAAGACATCATTCAGGTTGAAAAGGAAGAGGCCACCATTAGCATGCAAACCATGGTGGGTGCCAGCAAAGACGAACGAGCCCTGTCGCCGCCTGGATTTGCCATTCGGAAACGTCTCCCCTGGCTGCAAATCAATCTGCTTACAGCCTTTCTGGCAGCGTTTGTCGTGGGGATATTCGAGGACACGATTGCCCGATTTACGGCTTTGGCCGTATTGCTCCCCGTCGTGGCAGGTCAATCAGGGAATACAGGAGCGCAAGCGCTCGCGGTGGTCATGCGTGGGTTAGCGTTGCGGGATATCCGTCCTTCCCAATGGCTCCGTGTGACCTTAAAAGAATCCTATGTCGCCTTGGCAAATGGTGTAGCAGTGGCCGCGACGACCTGTACCGCCGTATTTTTCTGGAGCGGATCCTGGGGCTTGACCATGGTCATCGGCGTCTCCATGGTGATCTCCATGGTCATGGCGGGGTTTTCGGGAGCGATCATTCCCATCA
>JACDDF010000307.1 GCA_013817135.1 Nitrospirales bacterium | reverse complement strand
AAGTGAAGAGACATTCATGCAATTTAATTGATGCGTATAATTTTCCATTAAACCAATCGAGGGTAGCATAGGTGGAAATTCTAATTCAACCCCGATTATCTTTTAATGGGTATGCGACGGGCGCTTGGCCCTCGGTTGGCATCGTAGAATAAAATGAAAGTCATGTGAAAAATCTTTTTGAATCAATGCCATTTTTGACTCTATGTGTCTTCATGGCTATAGTCAATTCGGCTTTCAAAAATTTTCATCATGAAGGAGTGCGATGGATGGTTGAAGTACCTCTGAAATTATATGTGCAAGCGCTTCTGAAAGGAGCGAAGGAAGCTGCCCGTCCCATGGCGTGCATATCTCCCAGTGCGAAAAATCAGGCCTTACTGGCGATGGCCGAGAGTTTAGTCGATCATACTCAGGAAATTTTAGAGGCTAATGCAAAAGATCTGGCTGGCATTTCCAAGGAAACTGATCAACAAGCCCATCGTGAGGCATCAGAACGGATTCGAATTTCAGAAGACACGATTCACCTCATGCAGCAACGGCTGTTAGATTTGGAGGCTCTTCCTGACCCAATCGGAGAGGTGAGTCATGCCTGGATGACTGCAGATGGCATGCAGGTTCATACGGTCCGTTCTCCCCTGGGTATCGTCGCGGTAGTGTCGGATATGGGTCCTCTGGTGACGGCTGAGTCGTTTGGGATGTGCATGAAGACCAATAATGTCTGTGTCTTTCGTGGGGGAACCGAGTGGTTTCATACCAATGGTGCAATTGTTCACTATCTCCAGGAGGCTGCGAAGTCCAATGGGGTCCCCAAAGGGGGGTTAACGTTTCTCGACCGGAGTTCCCCGGAGGCGGCCCTGGAAATGGTGCGATATCCTCAATATGTCCAAGCCGTGATTACCCGAGGGAGCGCTGGTTTGCGAAATGGGATCTTGGAGCACTCCAGAGTTCCGGTCATTGGCTTTGAGGGAGGTCTGTGTCATGTGTATGTTGATACGGATGTCGATATTCCCCTAGCCCAAACGATTGCAGTAAACGCCAAACTTCAATCGCCATCCGAAGCGAATGCCATGGATACCCTCCTGGTACATCAGGGCGTTTCTCGGCATTTATTGCCAGGGTTAACACGAAGACTTCTTCAGGAATTTCGGGTGACCTTGCATGGCTGTCCTAAAACGGTTTCCATGTTGGGTGTTTTGGAAATGAGCGGGCATTTAGGGATTAAAGTGGCGGAGGAAACTGACTGGGGGAAAAAATATCAATCCTTAACCCTGAACATTAAAGTGGTGAAAGATAGTGAAGAAGCCATCGATCATATTGGGACCTATGCTCCAGGGCATACGGATACTATTGTGACCCGGGATTATCAGCTGGCCATGCGCTTTGTCCGAGAGATTGATTCGAGCGCCGTTATGGTGAATGCTTCGACCCGTCTTCATGGAGGTCCTCAGTTCGGCCTTGGTCCAGATATCGGGAGTAATAGCAATCGAATGCATGGGCGAGGTCCTCTTATTCTCTCGAAGCTCACGAATGAAAAATATATGGTATTGGGAACTGGCCAACTTCAACAGCCACACCCGGTACCTCAGGCCTACCAGGATGCGATGATGTTATCTGCCAAGTTCTAGTCGGCTTTTTAATGAAACATGCATGGCCGGTATCTGTGTGTCGGCTGTGCATATTCCCATGCCTTGGTTAGTCAAATCCCGTTGTTTGCCTTGATTGGTATCCTCTGTTCTTTCTGTCTGCCATCATTTCCGGTATTCAATTTTCTTCTGAGGGAATTTCTTACTCTGGTTCATTATGGGAAATGAAATGGAAGAAAGTTCTAAATACCATGTGGAGCTTTTCCCGTATTTGCAGTCATGGGGATTGCGAGAATTTCGTGATGAGGCGTCATACTACGAATGGCAACGGGAGACCCTTTCCAAAGAGGAATTACTCAATTTTCAACGATTGATTGAGCACCGATACGGTGGTGACGACGGAAAAGCCGACATTGAGTTTTATGATGAATTGGCACGCGGGGATCTTATTCCCATTCTGTATTCCCAACGGTTTCAATATTTCTTGACGATTGGAACCGCTGTGTGTCGCCGGATCGCACCGGCTCAACAGGTTTTGGACTTTGGTTGTGGGGTTGGCATTCTGACCATATTTTTTGCCCTACAGCATCCTGACGTTGAATTTGTGGGGATCGATCGATCGTCTCGATCGGTTGAAATGGCTTGTCTTGAGGCAGAGAAACGACAAATCAGAAATGTTCGCTTCGAGATCTCTCATGTGCCACCGCAGATTTCTGGAACCTACGATCTAATTCTTTCGACGCATGCATTGTTTCAGGCAGAACAGGAGCCGGGGCTTCCTAGCCGAACCTGGAAAACGTTTCAACGTGCCGACGACCTTCAACGACAGGAACAGCTGGAAGTTCTTACGGGAATACAGGGACGCTTGGATTCCTTGTTGTGGGTATTAGGATCGAATGGACGAATGATCATTTTTGAGAAAACCTGGAATCTTGGTCGGCGTATTTTCTTTCAACGAGCGTTAGATGCCAGAGGCTTGTTTCCCATATCTTCTCCGGTTTTCTGCCGGTATCGGTCAGTGGATGAAGAGGTGGTCGATGGACCCCTGCATGAGGTTGCCCGACTCACACAGGGTGTGGAAACTCTTGGATGGAATGAAAAACCGTATCGGGCACCAGGGGAAACACTTTATCGGTGCATCGGAATTGCTGCCGACAGGATGGGACGGGTGTTGGCTATGGATCAAGTGAGTGCCAGCGTTTCGGGTGTTCACTCCAGTATTGGATCCTGGATGTTTCGCTTCGGACTGTGGAAGGAGGTCTTTGCTTGGGGTTTGTGTGAGCATTCCTCCGGTTTGACAGGACTGGTTATTGGGGGTGAGGCGGATCGGGATCTATTACATCAATTGGTTGAAACTGTTACGCACATAACCGAATCTGATTTTCAACAGTTGGTTCATGACTTTTGGGGCGACATGATTCACGCTGAGGAGGATCAATCCGTGCCTTGTTACGAAAATCACCATCCCTCTGCTCAAATCATCTACGAGAGGCTTCCCTCCAAACACATTCAACAGGAGTCGACCTTTCAGGATGGCGAGAAAGGAGAAATGCATATCGAGTTAGGGACCACAACCCATTTGACTTATTTGTATTTCGCCAATATTTTCGATCAACGTCAGCTTGTACTTATGGATGAAGAACGGGTTCAGGTTCTGAGTGAATATTATCGAGAGTCCCTCCAGCACCCCCACGGTCCACCTGCCTGAGTTCCTTTAAGCTGAGTCTTTGCTCGGGGTTTTTATGGAGTTTCAATGACCTGCAGTATGCGCTGGTGCCTTTTGGCATAGCAGGCGACTGCTTCATACGTTTCTCGTTGAATTTCTGAGGGTAGGGTAGCCCAATCGGAAGTGAGGCCAACAGTAAGTATGTGGCCATTATCTCTTATTCCCATAATTCTTCCTATGTGTAAATAATCAAGGAGGATTTTTCCATTGACTTCCCCTAAACAGGCTTGGGCTGCGGAAGTGCTGTTGGTGTTCCGATTCCCATACTCGATCGAGATGGTTACTGACCAGAAAAGAAGGCTTAACAAGAAAATAAGGGCTAATCGCATCTCATTATATCTCAATCCTGCGAGGAGTCTGTCTGACCGACCCTTACCGGTAAATACCTCAAAGGGAGGAGACTGGGAGTAACGAAATATCAGCGCGCCAGGCTCAGTGGATTGAGATGCGACTGGAGGACACCACTAAAGCAGAAAGCCTATATCAAAGTGATTCGACAATGGTTTTCTTAAGATGGTCTGGGAAATTTCCGACAAGAGAAGCGAGGCTATGAAATGGGTACGGAAATGGTTTTATTGGCTGGCTTAATCTGTTGTTGCCATAGCCGACAATTTGAGGGTGACGAAACACGATAGAGAGAGTGTGACCTCCTCAAGGTGAAGAAGGAAGGCCCAGGCATTACGGGGGAAGGACGTCTTGGCTAGATGAATGGTGAAAGATTCTTGTTTTGGGTATTGCTCGCAACCTGCCTGATGCATTGGTTAACGGTTTTTTTGCTTCTTCGTCGTGTACGTTCGACTGAAAATACCCTGGTGTGGAATCTCTTAAATGTAGCAGTTGGCCTCCTGGCTATTCAAAAGACCTATGGGATATCGATTCCATATCTTGAACTCAATCCTCCTCCATTGAATTTTGTGAGTACATGGCTGGGTTTCGTTGTCGCGGGATTATTGTTAGCCGGAATCGTGCGATTGTCTCCCTTTCTGTACCTTCTTGAACGCAATAAGGAGCTATTAGCCGTCATTGAGGAACGAAATGTAATTATTCTGCATTTTTATGAACGAATAGCCCGCGCCTTG
>JACDDF010000306.1 GCA_013817135.1 Nitrospirales bacterium | reverse complement strand
CGTAAAGAGGGTACTGACGGGTCCTTACCCCAATCTTCCATTTCGGTCTCCTGGTTTCAATCGCCCTCACATGGTGTCCCAGGGTTCCTCTGTTAGGGATTGGCACTCCCTCAGAATGAATCTGATTGTGTGAAAAACTTGCGGATTTTGAGTACAGGGGAGAGAGAGAGGGGAGAGCACCTCCGTGGAGCATGGATTACGTATTTTAACTGAGTGGTTGTTTTGTGTCACCAGGGAACTCGAAGCCGTCCACTCTGATGGGAATTTGCCTTGTACCACACTGCGGACAGGGACCAGGTGCCATGGGCTGTTGAATGGTGCCTTCAAATCCACACCTGCACCGATAGTCTCCTGGAGCGAGCATGTTGCTTGACGTGTCGGCCTGGTGAGCATAGGTGCGGAACCAACCTATTGACGCCTCGGTGTCATAACGCCTGAGGCGTCCTTTGCATATGCTGGGCATGCCACTTCTCAGGAGACGGTGTTCAGTGCTGCGAGAAATCTTGAGGGTGCTGCGTAGTTCTGTCGGTGTCAGAAAATTCATAGAATCCTCCAAACAAAAGCGGCTAGGGTTTATCCCTATTTTACAATAATGGCAGGCTTGACTCCTAAGTCTGTTTGACTGTTTTTATTTTCCTCATGTCATATATTTCATCCCCAACTACCATTTTTATGTCGTAATAGGCGTGCTCTCCGATTTTAGACTGTTTCGCTAAAATTATTGCCTTTGGTCGGTAGGCATACATGTATCCGTATTCTGCACACGTTAAGCCTGTATTATCTTGAAACAGGATAACTCTCTCATAGGAACATCCATTAAATGAGCCTTCCTCGTGCTCATTATCGTCATACCAACCGACAATGGTCTTTTCTGCGACAATGGTGTAACCAACCAAATCATCTAATTTATCAGCAAGATCTGCACCTGAGGAATCTGACCATAACACTACTATGATGGATGCTGTCAGAATTAACACGTACGACCTAATGCATCCGGTAGGGTTAAACATCATCTATGCTTTGATTCACAACTAGAAGACCTGGTTATTCGGCAGCAAATATAGCTCCAATTTGCGTCCACCATACTGAGCGACCTTGCCTTCGCCCAAGCCGCAGATTGACAAGCACTCAGACCGTCAACCTGCCCCAAATATTCTTCTCTATCATTTGGATAATAGAAATAAGCGTTATATTGGCTGTTTTCAATAGCTCTATCCGTTTCATTGAAAGGCCACCATGAGAAATACCATGATGATATTAAATACACGATTATTAGGAACCACATTCTCTTCCTCCGTTCATTGGAAATTCTAACTGTTAATAGGCTACCTAAAAGCCAAGGTGTTTTACGAAGGACCTGAAGGTTCAAGCGTTTATGAAACCACTATTTCAAAAGCGCTCAATAAAAGCTAGCGGCGATTTGTCCATACTGTCTGATTTTTTAGGGAGAGAAGTCTTACAGGAGAACAAGGCAATTTGTGGCCTCGTCATGAGGGTGTGCATATACGTCTAATTCCAATGACCTGTTTTGGTGGGATGTTGTAAGAGCGTGGGACCCTATATTTCCCAAGGCCACCCGGAGGGTCTGCTCATTGAGTGGGAGATGTCTCAACCCTGGAGAGGGCCTTTTGGTTTGAAAAGGATCTGGGGGACAGGTCCACGTCATCCCCACGAACATTTTCCCCCCTGGCCCCGGCCAATTATTAACCGGAAAAAGGGGACCCGTCAGAATTTAGGTGATCCCGGTTTTGGTCCCGGTTCGGTCCCAGTTTCTATCCCGATTCCCAGTCTAATACGATCTTACTTAATCACATCCGGAAAGCCCGAATCCCCTTAATTGGCGAGACTATTCGGGCTTCTAATCTTGCTCAATCATGCTGAATCATTATTCGGATAAAAGGGTTTTTGGATCTTAGAACCCAGGTTCGATTCCTGGTCCCCCAGCCACTTCCAGCAAGGCTTTTCGCGGTTTAAAAATTAAAGGTTTCTGTGGAGACTCCACGGAGACTTTTGCCACTCTTCCTGATTTTTTTCACGACACTTTAGCAGCCTTCTCCGACACTGTTGGACCGGATCAACATGTTGGAGCTAAGAACCCAGGGTTGATTTCTGGTCCCCAGCCACTCATTACAAGGGACAAGGGTTTTGGTAATTTTGACCCCGTAGATCCTGCCTCTGGAAGATTCGACGAAAACGTCGCGTCCCCCAAAATCTCCCCGGTGCGAATCATCCCGGCAAAGGTTGCGGCCACTTCTCCCGCCTTTGATGGGCTATGAGTGGGTATCCCGCATGAAAGACGCGGTATTTCTCCTGAAAAATTAAGACGGGCTTCGTTGGGGCGTGAGCCTCAAATATAAAGGCAAAGTTTGGAATCATTTGATCATCTGATTTTGGGGTTGCAGGGTCTGCCTGCCCCCTCCTTAACCTGGTATTCAGGAGGCACTCTGTCCCACTTCAACCGATGACACCCATCTCACAGCGTGCCTTACATCTTCGGGTGTAGGCTTTTTGTGTAGGGGGCAGGGGTTTCTCTTTGACTAAGGAATAGAAGGTGAAGCTCGGGGTAGGTTAGGGGATGGGGAGGAGGGAAAAAACGTAAAAGGCCATCATCTAGCTGACCGTCCCCCGTTCTCTTTTTACCCGCCAAAAATTTGAGGTTCTAAGGGAAGATGGCATTTTCCCCAAAAAAGGCTTATCGAGGGAAAGGTCAACCAAACCCTGTCTTGGATTTAGGTGCTCGGTTCAAGCTCCTTCAATCGTTGAATCAGTGCATCACCATGACAGGGCTTCGGGGCACACCAACACATAAGGGCCTTCCCTCGTAACGTGGGCAAATCCTTGAGAAGATCGGGTCTCCCCGATAGCGAGGCCGCGTACAGCGCGATTACCTCTTGTAGGGTTCCATCTTTCCCTTCCTTAAAGTCATTGCCCCATGGGGACTTTCGATCAATACGAACCAAGAGGCCGCGTGCATTGGCCCACGCAATCACTCGTGGGTGTCCCTGCTTTCGCATATTGACCACAACGGTCTCTCCTGCCTGTAGGCGCTCGATAAGGGCTTGTTCTGCTGGCGGATTCGCCATTACTCACATTCCTTTCTTTTTTTGATTGTTCCTCACGTAGTCCGGAAAATCCCCAAGAGAAGGGAGCCACAGCCCGGAACGGGCTTTCCCTAGCGCCACACTGAATGCACATTGGAGCTATTCAAACACTTGGCCCACAAAACGGCAAGGCCGCCTTGAATCCATGGAAATTTCAGGGACCAGGTCACAAACTCGATGTGTTGAGGGAGCCGAATTTGGCTTATGCTGAGCATACTCCCACCGCTCCTCTCCCACTTGTTTCTACCAAGAGGAACGCCCTCATCACGGGAAAATGCAAGGAAGGACTGCTGTCGCATGCACGGAGGGCGGAGGAATCAACCCCATTCGCTCTCTCGAATGATTGGGTGGACTGCTGCAATACGACCGTCGTGAGCCTCGTGGCATGCGGAGGTTTTATTGTGGGATGTGTCCGTAAAGCCAGGGGAAGGCCCCTTTTCGGGGAATTATCGGAGTCCATAAAAAATGAGGGAGAAGGCGTGGGACCCCTCAATTGCTATCCCCCGGAGAGGGGTCTGTCCACCGGGGTGTGTAAACGGTAGGAATTGGATGGAAAATTTGGTGAATGGTTGGTCCAGGTTCTTGTCCCGATTTACAGTCGGTCGGAATCTTCTTCAATCTCACTTGGAAAGGAATTATTTCCTTTATTATTAAGCTTTTTCGTTATCTTAATCCTTATTCACCCTTAACCCTTATTTGCTTTGAATGGATTTTTGATCTGGAACCCAGGTTCGATTCCTGGTCCACCCTGGTCCCCCAGCCATTCTCCATAAGGGTTTTTGTTGTTTCCACGAATTGAGAAAATTTGGTGGAGACTCTATACGGAGACTCTATGATGTTCCTCGTTCTCTCCATAACCCACCTAATAAATGGAGGATCATCATGAAAAGGCCATTACCCCGCAAGCACATCTTCTTTGAATGTGATCCGCAAAAGACTATTGAACTTCTTATCTCATTTTCCATCATTTTTGCACTCGGTGGTAAATTTCGGACGACTAAGCTCCAGAGGAAGTTTGGCTGTCTCGGTTGACTGGGTTATTTTCACTAAGTCCCTCCTCTCTTTCTTCGGTTTTTTCCTCATTAGGGAGAGAAGCGGTTGCACATGAAACCGTGTCAGATGGATTCCATACACGGCCTGTCCCCACAATTTGAGCAAGCCTTTCTGAAAAATGAGATCCAACAACCGAGGATCTAATGGACATCACTCTTGTCCAAAATAGGATATGACGTTGGGCCATCCAACGGTTTACGGTAGCAGTGAATCAGCCAATGCACTGACACCTGAC
>JACDDF010000305.1 GCA_013817135.1 Nitrospirales bacterium | reverse complement strand
CAAAGTGTCAGACTTGTCTAAGAGGGGGCTGTTGAATATTTCAAATTTTTGCCTTTTCATCAATATAGGAGTGAAAGAGACGCACCCTGAAAAATAATGAAAGGGTGTTCAAAGCTTTGTGACTCGAATGCCCCTCAATCAGCATGTCCCTCTCTTCTTGTCATTCTGAGCCCTTCGGCCGCGCTCAGGACAAGTTCCGCGAAGAATCTGGGACCAGCTCAACCGGGTCACGGCTGAGCCAGATGCTTCGCGTGCCTGCCCTGAGTCCTTCGGCTTTTACTCAGGATAAACTCCGTCGAATGGGGCTCAGCATGACAATCGTGGACCTTGGTCTGAGCCTTTGCCGAATGGCTCAGCACTCTGGACACATCGTCCTGCTTCCTCTCTTCTTCTTGTCATTCTGAGTGAAACGAAGAATCTGTGCCCAGCTCAACCGGTCACGGCTGAGCCAGATGCTTCGCATGCCTGCCCTGAGTCCTTCGGCTCTTACTCAGGATAAACTCCGTCGAATGGGGCTCAGCATGACAACCGTGGACCTTGGTCTGAGCCTTTGCCGAATGGCTCAGCACTTTGGACACATCGCCCTGCTTCCTCTCTTCTTCTTGTCATTCTGAGTGAAACGAAGATCTGTGCCCAGCTCAACCGGGCCACGGCTAAGCCAGATGCTTCGCGTGCCTGCCCTGAGTCCTTCGGCTTTTACTCAGGATAAACTCCGTCGAATGGGGCTCTGCATGACAAGAACCGGCAAGGCTCAGGGCATGTTTTTCAACATTCCCAAGAGGAATAACAACAAACTAAGAAAACGATTACAGGCCAGGGTTATTGCTCATCCAACCCAGGGTTTTTCTCAGGTCTACCCGCCCCGAATTTTTGTACTAATAGGATAATCATAAAACAGAGCCAAATAGATAGCCGGAAATCGACATCCGGGGCCTGACAGTTACTAAAATGGATTTAACAAGAAGGAGAACGTAAACATGAACGAAATTCTTGAGGAGACCACGGTTGACATCAAGGAATCGGCGCAGAGTGGAATGTCACGTTGTTTGTTTGGGGATTGGCCGCGACGAGCGCTACTCCGGTTGCCTCTGCCTGTCAAAGACTGGCCACATTCCTTTCCGGCCTGCAAAGAAAATTGATGACTGACATTTAAGCTTTTTTAGCCAGTAGGAGGAATCATATTTATGTCTACTATCGTATTAGTCCTTCTTGTTCTCCTGTTAGTCGGGGCCTTGCCGGTCTGGCCGTACAGTTCGTCGTGGGGAGCCGCTCCCAGCGGTGGTCTTGGATTGATCTTATTGATCGTGCTGATTCTGGCTCTTACGGGAAGATTGTAGTACCGGATCTGATTTCTCTTTCTTTATTCAACTGTCATCCATGGAGAGGCAATCATGATCTTTACAAAAACGAGGGTGTTCGTTGCGCTGGTGGGATCTCTGTTCCTGGGCTCAATAGGCGGGATACTGATGGCTTCAACCAATCCTACTAATGCGGAATCCTCATCCGTCGATTCAGGAAAGCCGATTTCCACTTCAGCCTTAAATATAGTGAATAAGGAGGGTAAGGTCCGGGCCACCCTGAGCCTATGGGATGGTGAACATCCGGCCCTCATCATGGGAGATGGTCAATGTGACCGTCGAGCTTCTATTGCGGTGTATGGGAAGGAGCGAACGGGGTTAACACTGTATGGAGAGGATTGTAAGCGGCGGGTGGCATTGGAAGTTCAGAGCGATGACCTCCCCACGTTTGTGTTGCGAGATCACTTGGATACTCCAAGGGTTCAGATAGTTTTAAGTAAGGACGGAAGTCCAATTGTCCGGCTTTTAGATCCCAATGGGAAAGCCGTGTGGGAGAAACCATAAAAAGTAAGAGAAATACCTATCTCTGCGATACTTTCAGTCGTAAGGGGTCAGGCGTAAGGAGAGCTCGCCTCCTCTCTCGTTGTCATCCTGAAAGGAGCGAAGGATCTGTGCCCAGCTTGATCGGGCCATGGCCGTGCGCTAGATGCTTCGCGGAGCTCAGCATGATAATCGTGAAGCTGGAACGCAGAAGGGGATCGTGTGGCGTAAGGAGGAAGGATTGAGGAATAAGGGGTGAGAACTCAGGAATAAAAAGCATAGGCTTTTCTATTCCCGCTCCTTGCCTCTGACTGTTCACTCTTCACTGACTAATGAGATCGACATATTAAGGAGAGCAATGACCACTCATTCAACATTCATACAGACCACGTATAGGGCTGGCTGGGCTCTATTCACGGGATTACTTTTAGTCACAAGCGGATTTGGGATGGTCTTCGCTGCCGATCGGGCCGAGACTAAAAGTTGGGAGTCGGTGCCGGGCCCGGAACAGTTGGTTCCTAAAATTGGTCCACCGGCTGTGGTTAAAGATTGGAAACGGGATTACCCGCAGGCTCAACCGGTAGGAAAAGGTGACACGGTAGAGGCGCCGGATGCCAAGCTCGGGACTCCCAACCCGCCGGCCATTCATAAATTTGGTGGACGGACTCCCAGTTCGTTTGTCTTCGATTTGAGCCCTGATGACCCGCTTGAAAAAGTGATTGAGCGGGAAAGCTCCCAAAGAGCGAAGATCACGCAACAACAGCAACAACTTCTTGAGGAGCGGTATGATTTGTCTCCCCGGTTTGTGGAAGGGGAGACCATGACTCGGGGCAAACCGATTCCAAAAGGACCGACCGCACGGTTGAAGAAGGGGCTTAACTTTGACCAACTCGCCAAAATGCCGGAGGAGGACATCAAAGCTAAAGATCTTTTCCCATACCTGCCGTTGCCCCATCCGCTTCATTCAACAGGCGGAATGGTCTTTCCTTCAATGATGACCGACATTCATCCTGAGCGCGAACGTTTTGATGTGGTTCATGATGTGCCCGAGCATTTTTTGCCGGAATTTCCTCCGCCACTGTTCCTCACGAGCAGGCCGGATTTGGGAGATGTCTCACAAGGTCAGGAAATAACCAATGAGAATTTCTATACATTGTTTGACGGCATTCTCTCGCCGGTGCAATTTGACGGGGTTCGATTATTAGTCGAAAAAATCCCCCAGCAGCAATTTAATGCCACGGACGACCGAAAAACGGTTCCACCCGGTCGGGGTGTTTCATGCTTCGATTGTCATGTGAACGGACATACGAATGGAGCCATTCATTTGAATCCCGATAACCGGCCCCAATTCTCGCGGTTTCGTATAGAAACGCCCTCTTTGCGGGGTGTCAATATTCAGAAAGTCTTTGGCTCCAAACGAGCGATGACGTCCGTTGAGGATTTTTCTGAATTTGAAAACCGGTCGGCATATTTCGATCATGATCTGGCGACCGCCGAAAAAAAGGGCCGTCGTGATATGACACGGACCGAAGTGATGAAAATGGCCCAGTTCCAGAAGCTTGTGGATTTCCCGCCCGCCCCGAAATTAGATCTCTTTGGCCGGTTGAACCCCAAGAAAGCCACGGAAGAAGAGTTGCGTGGCGAGGCCCTATTTACTGGAAAAGCGAAGTGTGTGGCCTGCCATACTGCTCCCTATTTTACCGATAACCTGATGCACGATTTGAAGGTGGAACGGTTTTATCATGGCCGGGCAGAGGGATCGATCAAAACGTTCCCCCTTCGGGGAATAAAAGATTCCCCACCCTATCTCCATGATGGTCGTCTGTTGACACTGGAGGATACGGTGGAGTTTTTTGCCCTAGTCACCGGTGTGCAGTTGACAAAAGAAGAAAAAGCGGATCTTTCCGCTTACCTTCGAACCTTGTGAAGAAAAGCTTTTTATTGAGGCGTTGATTAGCTGGGTGGGGGGTTCCCATGAGAAATGGAGAATGAACCATGACTAATCCGAGTGTGGGTGAGCAGAGTTGCGAGAGGCTATTTCCCTGTGTAGGGATAATGGTGGCTGTCCTGTTCTCCATGGCGGGGCCTGTCTTGGGAAATGGGGCAGTGGAAGCCGTTGACAGGTCGGAGAATCAGGCCGCGTTTCCCCCTGAAAGTAAGACAATAGAGAAGCAAAATTCTCCGCTTATCGGAAGCGGTGTTCGCACGCCTCCCGACATTGGGGCTTCCGGTACGGCCTCCTCTACCCCTCCGGTTCGAACCGAATCACCGACCGACGAACCTCACATCCTTCCTGATGTGTCGTCTGCTCCACCTCATCCCTTGGCCCCTGAAAGTGCTCCAAACGTAGAGAGTCCGCCGATAGGACAACCAGATCACCTGCAGCGGATGCAGGAATAAATGAATGTTTTTTAACCTTAAGGTCACCAAAATGGTTTACATTTTTAACAGCCGATAGGGGGCATTTTTTACCCACCGGCTCATCCCCATCAATCCGAGAGGTTTAGAGGAGAGAGCGAGGCCCTCTCAATGTAAAGTCTGGTCAATCCATAAAC